>CANGTN010000003.1 GCA_947456805.1 Chitinophagaceae bacterium
ATTTGTCGTCCCAGCAAGAATCGAACTTGCATCTAAAATTTAGGAAATTCTTGTTTTATCCATTAAACTATGGGACGCTAGTATTATGTCAAATATACTATACTGCTACACACTTTTACTACACACTTTCACTTTTTCACTTTGCAAATCTATCCCAAATCTAGTCCTGTATTCACTATTGACAATCTTTTAGTCAAATCAATACTGGAACCTTTAGGAAACGCCTATTCTATCCATTGAACTACGGGACCCACTTTATTGAGTAAAGTGCTCAAAAATAAGGTAAATAGTTTTTCTTAAAAGAATTACCTAATTGCTCTCTGCTGAAAATTAAGTAAATAATAATAATTGACTATTATCTCTTTGCTTTTAATAGAAGAAGTTTACTTTGTAAATAAATATTTATCTGTAAAAAATGCAACTAAAAAATTATTCGATGATAAAATATATTTTCTTCGTTGGATTTATAATTTTAAGTTGCCGTATGCCCAATGCTACTGGAAATATAAGCTTGCAATTACCTCCCAACTTTGATATACAAGGTCATAGAGGATGCAGAGGTTTACTACCCGAAAACACCATCCCTGCTTTTATTCAAGCAATCAGCCTTGGTGTTACAACTTTAGAAATGGATGTTGTTTTTACAAAAGATCTTCAGGCAATAGTTAGTCATGAACCTTTTTTCAATCATGAAATTACGACAAAACCAAATGGTACGTTTGTTACAGAAACTGAAGAAAAAAGCCTGAATATTTATACCATGAATTATGATGAGGTTGCTAAATACGATGTTGGCATGAAACTTCACCCAAGATTTACAACTCAAGAAAAAATTAAAACATTCAAACCATTGTTATCAGCTGTTATTGACAGCGCCGAAGCTTATACAAAGAAAAATAATTTACCTGCAATACATTATAATATTGAAACAAAAACGAAAGCCAAAACAGATGAGATTTTTCATCCAAAACCAGAAGTTTTTGTAAAGCTGCTAATACAAGTTTTGCAGGAGAAAAATATTTTGGACAGAGTTACCATTCAATCATTTGATATTCGTACGTTGCAGTATTTGCATCAAGAATATCCTACTATTCAAACAGCCTATTTATTTGAACCCCCTTCATTAGAATCGCTTGAATCAAGATTAAACAAACTCGGCTTTATCCCAACAATTTATTCGCCTGCTTATGAATTGGTAAATAAAAAAATGATTGCCGAATGTCACGCTAATAACATCAAGGTAATCCCCTGGACAGTCAATGAAATTCGTAAAATGGAACAATTGATTGCACTTGGTGTTGATGGATTGATAACAGATTATCCAAATTTATTGCATAAAAAAATCAGCCAATGATTTGACTGATTTTTTTTAATTAATTATCGACGCTTATCTTGTTCCTACATTCAAAGGCAAATCTCTTTTTATCATTTCATTTCTATTCGCCATTACCCATGCTGTATTAAATATCAAACGAACTCGCTTTTCCATCAAATCAAAATTAATTTTTTCAACTGTATCAGTAGGTCTGTGGTAATCTTTGTGTACACCGTCAAAGTAAAAAATAATGGGTACGCCATTTTTAGCAAAATTGTAATGATCGCTTCTGTAGTAAAACCGATTGGGATCTTTAGGATCATTGAATCTTCTGTCGATTTCTAATTTCGCTGTTTTGTTAATGCTGTCAGTTATAGATATTAATTCACTGCTAAGTTTATCCTCACCAATTGCATATACATAATTCATGCTATCGCCTTTATACAAGGGATCAATTCTGCCCACCATATCAGTATTCAAATTCACCGAAGTTTTGGTTAAAGGAACAACAGGATGATTGGTATAATATTCACTGCCCCACAATCCTTTTTCCTCTCCACTTACTGTCATGAATAAAATACTTCTTCTTGGCCCTTTTCCATTTTTCTTTGCCTCGGCAAAAGCTTCAGCCATTTCAATAACACTAACGGTTCCACTGCCATCGTCATCTGCACCATAATAAATAACAGAATCTCTTTTTCCTAAATGATCGTAATGCCCTGTGAGAATAATGTATTCATCTTTTTTATCGGTGCCTTCCAACAAAGCAATTACATTGCTACTTTCTAAATTATTGGTTGTTTTATCAATAGTAAGTTTAATGTTGGTAGCATAATCCCCCGGTACAATATTTTTTAAGTCGCTGTAGTTATTTAATGGCCTTGTAAGTATAGATGCAGCAGCCTGATATGATACAGAAACTACAGGAACTGCATTTTCTGTGTTTTGTTTTTTCATGTACATGTTGCCCTTTCGTTGTGCAGGCTGTCTGTTTGTTTTTTGAAAGTTTTTTGAAACAACAATCACTCCGGCTGCACCATTTTTTGTAGCTGCATTTATTTTAGCAAACACAGCACGTTGATTAGTCGTTGTAGAATTTTCATCTTTATCAATATCTGTTGCATTGGCTTCTAACAGCATTACCCACTTGCCTTTTACATTTATATTTTTATAATCATCTTTTTCTTTGTCGACATTTCCGTAGCCTACAAATACAATTTCATTCACCCTGAAAGTTCCATTTACCGCGTTGCTTAAATTAATGGTAAAGTCTTTATCGTAAGCAAAGTTGAGATTGTATAAATCAAGTGTTGCCAATTTTAACTCATCCTGAAAAACCGGATACACTTGTTGATAGCTGTTGCCATTTCCGGGTAATAAACCAAATTCTTTAAACTGACTTTCAATGTATGCAGCCGCTCTTTTTTGGCCGGGTGTTGCAGTTTCTCTGCCTTCCATTTCTGCACTTGCAACAATGGTTAATTGGTCTTTTAAGTCTTTCTGAGTAATGGTTTGAGCAAACTTTGCAGCATCTTTATTTTTTTGTGCTATTGCAAGAGTACTAATAAAAAAAGCGGGAATGATGAATATATTTTTCATGAAAAAAATTTGAAAATGTAAAGAAAATATTTGTAGAAATAATGCAACTAACTGCAGGCAATTTTATTTACCCTTAACGCATGCCTGCCTCCTTCAAAAGGAGTGGTAATAAAATTTTGAATCATTTCCAAAGCCAATGGCAATGCAACAAACCGAGCCGGAATACAAATTATATTGGCATCATTGTGTTTGCGAATTAATTTGGCAACATCATTTTCCCAACTTAATCCGGCACGAACATGTTGGTGTTTGTTTGCTGTAATTGCAACACCATTGGCACTTCCACAAAACAATATTCCAAATGCACAAGCTTCGCTTTCAACATCTTTTGCAACTGTATGCGCAAAGTCGGGATAATCAACAGAGTCCAAAGAAAAAGTGCCCGCATCTTTCACCTGATAACCATTGTCCTGTAACCATTTTTTCGTAGCTTCTTTGTACTCAAATCCTGCATGGTCACAACCAATTGAAATTGGTTTTTGTAAATCAAATGTTGAACTCATAAAATATTTTAAAGTAGAAATTGAAAATTAACTACAGTAATTTCATTTTTACCATTTCAATTCTTGTATCGCTTACGTTCAATACATCAAATTGGTAATTGCCAATAAATATTACTTCATTTTGTTTTGGAATGGTTTCATGATTGTTGATGATATAGCCTGAAAGTGTTTCAGTTCCATCTACCGGAAAACCCAGATCATACTTTTCATTTAAGTAATCAATTTCTAAACGACCACTAAAAATAAATTCGTTGACAGACAATTGTTTTTCTACAAATTCTTCGGTATCGTATTCGTCTTTTATTTCGCCAAAAATTTCTTCTAAAACATCTTCCATTGTTACAATACCTGCGGTACCCCCAAACTCATCCACTACCCATGCAATACTTTTTCTGTCTTTTGTAAAACGGCTGATTAAATCTGTAGCACTCATGCTTTCGGGAACAGCAGTAATAGGTAATAAAATGCTTTTTAAATCCTTTGGTTTTTTAAATAAATCTAATTGGTGAATGTAACCCAAAATATTATCAATATTATCGTCATACACCACTAGCTTTGAAAGTTGTGTAGTAATAAAATATTGTCTTACTTCATCAATAGTGCTGTTAATATCAACAGCTTCAATTTCGGTACGTGGCACCAAACACTGGCGTACCTTAACCATGGGAAGGCTTAATGCATTTTCAAATAATTCTTTGTTCAGCTCTTCATTGTCTTCATCTTGTTCTTTTGTTTGCTGAAAAAAATGTTCCAGATCAATGTGAGAAAAGGCTTCTTCTTTTTCTCCAACTCGTACACTAAAAATATACTTCAAAACCCAATGAGAAATACTTACAAAAAAATTAGCGATTGGCTTAAATAAATGATGAAAAACATTTGCTACAGGAGCAAAAAAACTAAGCAACGTATCGCTTTTAGCTCTGAAAATTGCTTTTGGAATAAACTCTGCAAAAACCAACACTATTAAGGTTGAAAAGAAAGTGTCAATTATCAGTTTTAAATACTCATTTTGAATATGGAATGGATTCCAAAAAGACCTTCGCAATAATTCACTAAATAGCAGTCCATAAATTACTAAAAAAATATTCAACCCAATTAAGCAGCTACCAATAAATTTTGCAGGCTCTTCTAAAAATTTAGATAAAATTATTCCGCTTGTTTTGCCCTGCTTTTTTTTAAGTTCTATTCCCAATCGGTTGGCACTTACAAATGCAATTTCGTAGCCGGCAAAAAAGCCAATAAAAATGAGTGTGATAAAAATTCCGATAATGGTATATAAATCTCCCATACACCGAAAATATAAAAAAATAATTATACCGCACACTCTAAATTTTGAATACTTTTTAAAGGAAAATAAATGTCGGACTCTTTCTTTTTCAGCAACCAAATAACCTTGTTGTTCATTTGCAATTGGCTTCGAGTACCTTTGTGCAAAAACCAATATGCATCAATCTTCAATAGCTGATATTCGGAGAGATTATAAACTGCAGTCTTTTTTAGAAACAGATGCTGCTGCAAATCCGATAGAACAGTTTACAAAGTGGTGGCAAGAAGCCATTAATAGCAATATTGATGAAGTAAATGCTATGACACTTGCTACTTGTACCACGGACGGTAAACCCAGCGCAAGAACTGTATTGCTGAAAGATTATAATGAGGATGGATTTGTTTTTTTTACAAATTACAATAGCCATAAGGGCAAAGAAATTAATGATAATCCGCATGCAGCTTTAGTTTTTTTCTGGAAAGAATTAGAAAGACAAATACGGATTGAAGGAACAGTTCAAAAAATTGATGATACAAAAAGTGATGCTTATTTTTTAAGTCGTCCAAGGGGTAGTAAAATTGGCGCTTGGTCTAGTCCCCAAAGTGAAGTAATTGCCAATCGTGGAATTTTAGAAGCACATGAAGAAAGATTTAAAAAAGAATTTGGCGAAAACATACCAAGGCCTTTGCATTGGGGTGGCTACAATGTACAACCCACAAAAATTGAATTTTGGCAAGGAAGAAGCAGCAGGCTACACGACCGTTTACAATATCGCTTGGATGCAAACAAAAATTGGATTATAGAAAGATTAGCACCTTAAAAATTTCTTCAAAATTATTTTCTGCTGATTACTTTTTCTGCAGCTGCCACAATAAAAGGAGTGTCTAAGCCATATTTTATCAATAATTCAAGCGGTTTTCCGCTTTCACCAAAAGAATCATTTACACCAATATATTCAATTGGGATAGGGCAATGTTTGGCCGCAACTTGTGCAATACTATCTCCCAAACCACCAATTACATTGTGTTCTTCAACGGTTACGGCACATTTTGTTTTTTGAATACTTTTCAAAATAGCCTCCGTATCTAGAGGTTTAATTGTATGGATATTGATTACTTCAACACTAATTCCTTTTGCTTCTAACATTTTTCCGGCTTCAATTGCTTTCCAAACCATATGTCCACAAGCAAAAATAGAAACATCGGTTCCTTCACTCAATTGTTGCGCTTTGCCAATTACAAAATCGCTTCCATCTTCTTTGGTAAAATTTGCCCATTTCGGACGGCCGAAGCGCAAGTAAACCGGACCTTCGTGAGCTGCTATCGCCTTGGTTGCAGCTTTTGTTTGATTAAAATCACAAGGCACAATTACCGTCATGCCTGGTAACATTTTCATCAATCCAATATCTTCTAAAATTTGATGTGTTGCACCATCTTCTCCTAAAGTTAGTCCAGCATGTGAAGCACATATTTTTACATTCTTTTCGCTGTAAGCAACGCTTTGTCTGATTTGATCATACACACGACCTGTACTAAAATTTGCAAATGTAGTTGTGTAAGGTATTTTTCCTCCGATTGTCATCCCTGCTGCAATGCCTATCATGTTTGCTTCTGCAATACCTACTTGTATAAAACGATTGGGAAATGCTTTGATAAATGGCCCAAGTTTTAAGCTACCCGCAAGGTCGGCAGTAAGTACAACAACCTGTTCATTTTCTTGACCAATTTCATAAATTCCTTCACCAAAACCGCCACGAGTTTCTTTCTCGTTCAAAAGTGCAATATCTGAACATTTCATACGATTCATTTTATTGACGCAAAGTAAAGGAATTAGATTGACGCAAATAAAAAAAGCTACCGATTTGGTAGCATTTAAAATAGTATTGTTTTAGTTTACTATTTTAATTATTTGAATTGGCCGGAATCCTATTTAATTGAATAATGCCAATAAAGTTTAAGCCACGCATTACCTGATAGGTTAAATCAAATTCAAACCATTTCTTGGCAAAATTTGCATCATTTTTATCGTGGTGATGATTATTTTGAAACAACTCACCCAATAAAAATATACCCCATGGACCAGTATTTTTACTTTGATCAACGCTGTCAAAATTTCTGTAACCATATTTGTGACCACACCAGTTTACAATAGCTCCTTGAATTGGACCCATCAAAAAGTGTATTGGCAATAATAAATACCACCAGGCGCTTGGTGCAAACACCACATAAATTGCGATATAAGAAATGATAAAAAACAATCTTGTAAGACCATGATGACCAAACTTGTCTAGTTTTTCCCAAACAGGCAAATAGTCTTTTGTAAACTCATCACTTGGCATTGCTTTTTTGGTTAAGAATGATCTATAAATAAGAATAGTACTTTTCATCATCTGGTACACATCTTTAAAAAAGTGTGGTGAATGTGGATCTTCTTCCGTATCACTGTAAGCATGATGCATTCTGTGCATTACGCCATAAGCTCTTGGTACTAAGTACGATGATCCCTGAATAAACCAAGTACTTAGATAAAATATTCGTTCCCAGTTTTTACTGGTAGTATACATTTTGTGAGATGCAAATCGATGCAAGAAAAACGTATGAAAAAATAGGGATAAAAACCAATGCAACAAAAAAAACGAAATGATTACTACCATTTTAGTAGGGGGTTTTGATTAGAAAATGTAATGTACAGTATAAATTCTACATAGCACATTTGTATTGATATTTTTTCGGTTACGGGTTTGTTTTATTAAACAAAAACCAAAAAAACAACGGATTATTAATAGAAAAAATCATACCAATATCAATTGATATTATAATCTTTAACACACACAATCAGCCAAATAAAAAATGAGTATGTACCAATAAACTGCAACCTTACTCTATACTTTATTTGAAAGTAAGGTAAAACAAAAATCATTATACCATTTGGGGGATGTATTATTGCAAAGAATAACCATTGAGAAGATAGGATTGTAATTATTGCTCAATTAAACACATTAAATTTCCCATTAAAACAAATGTTCAGTTACTTTGTTTCTTTATTATAAGTCCAAATGAAACGTTTCTTTAAAATCTTTAGTTACATTAAAGAGTATAAGCTTAATATGGGTTTATATTTTCTTTTTGTTATATTATCAATTGCATTTAGTTTATTCTCTCTTAGTTTATTATCCCCTTTTATGGATTTAATTTTTGGAGATAAAAATTTAACTCAGCCAATTGCATCAATTCCTCAGGGAGCCAATATTACAAACAATTTAAAAGATACTTTATATGCTTACTTAAATTCCCTTGTTAACAATCATGGGAAAGAGTATACACTAGGAATTATTTGTATTTTTATTATACTAATGATTTTTTTTAAAAATATATTTCTTTATTTTTCATACTTTTTTTTAGCACCTGTTCGTTACTCCATCTCAAAAAAATACAATATTGCTTTGTATGACAAGATTATACAATTGCCTATTAGCTTCTTTACCGAACAAAAAAAGGGGGATATTTTAAGTAGGGCAGGCAGTGATGTTGTGGAACTTGAAAACTCTGTAACTGCGGCTATGGAAAGTATTATTAAAGACCCTTTGAATATTATCGGAATTCTTATTTTCCTGTTTTTTGCAAGTTTTAAATTAACATTGTTTATATTAATTTTCTTTCCTATTTCCGGTTTTGTTGTTGGTAGAATAGGCAAATCTCTGAAAAAGCAAACCAATAAAGCACAAATAAAATGGGGTGAAATAATAAGTAATCTAGAGGAAACACTAACCGGATTAAGAATTATCAAAGCTTTTAATGCTGAGGCTAAAATGAAGAATAACTCGGACAGGCTGACGAATGATATGTTCGAGATTAAAACAAAAATGCAATACAGACGTGATATTGCTTCTCCATTATCAGAATTCTTGGGAATTTGTATTGTATGTGGAGTTCTTTACTTTGGTGGCAGATTGGTATTAACAGGTCAAATAATGTCGCCCGGAGCATTCATAACTTATGTAGCTATTTTTTCTCAAATAATAAACCCTGCAAAAGCTTTGTCAAGTGCTTATTATCATGTACAAAAGGGGGCTGCAACGTTAGACAGATTAAATGAAATTTTAAATGCCCCTGTAATAGTTGCAGATAATGCAAATGGAAAACAGCTTGAGTCTTTTCAAAATGCAATTGAATTCAGAAATGTTTCTTTTTCGTACAACGAACATGTAATTTTAAAAAACATCAATTTAGTTGTGCCCAAAGGAAAAACAATTGCATTGGTTGGCAGCAGTGGTGCAGGCAAAAGTACTTTGGCTGATTTGGTTCCAAGATTTCATGATGTTACATCCGGTGAATTATTGATTGATGGAATTAACATCAAAGATTATAGTGTAAAAAGTATTCGGGAAAAAATTAGTATCGTAACACAAGAACCAATTTTATTTAATGATACGATTGCCAACAATATTGCATTGGGCAAACAAGATGCATCGCTGCAACAAATTGAGGACGCTGCAAAAATTGCAAATGCATACAATTTCATTTCAAAAAAAGAAGAAGGTTTTAATAACAACATCGGTGATAGGGGAAGTAAATTAAGTGGAGGCGAAAGACAGCGACTTACAATTGCAAGAGCTGTTTTAAAAAATCCACCAATATTGATTTTAGATGAAGCCACTTCATCTTTAGACACAGAAAGTGAGCGTTTGGTTCAGGATGCGATTAATAACATGATGCAAAACAGAACCAGCATTGTTATAGCGCACCGACTAAGCACTATTAAAAATGCAGATGAAATTATTGTTTTACAAAACGGTTCCATAGTAGAACGAGGAACACATGACAGCCTGATTGCAAAAGACGGATTTTACAATAAATTGGTGCAAATGCAAGAGGTGAAATAATTAGTTTTTATTTCTTACTATAAAAGAAAGATCGCTTCTAGTTAAAAACTATTATAAACTTTTGAGAAAACGGATTGTTTTATGCTATAGCTGAGATAATCAAGTTCTTCTTAAAAAAGCTGAACGCTTAATTATGAAACTTCTGTTGAATCATTTAAATCAAGGTTTTCATTAAATTGGTAATAACATAAGCAGCATCAATAAAATTCTGATCATATTTTGGTCTGGGAGATTGATATATTAAACTACAATTGTTGCATTGTACCTATTGATATTGCAACTCTGAGCCGAATTTTTCTAACAACTTTGATTTTCACTAAAACAAAAAGGACAAGGAACTGTTTCCCACAACCTTGGATTGTATTTCCTTGCTTCACTCATAATGTTATAATTGGCGCAGTTAATCAATCGAATTTAATCCACCATTTCTAAATACTTTGGGGATGCTTCAATTAATTGTGGGGCTTTAGAATTGAGTTGCTCTCCATTTAAAACCTTCTCGTACATACCAATGTATTTTTCGGTCATCGCTTTTGCAGAAAAATATTCAACAACATAATCATGGCAATGCTTTGCATTGAACTGCCCGATGTTTTTTAATGCATTGGCTAACTCAGAATAGCTGTTTGATAAAAAGCCAACTTCTTTATTTACCAACTCAGGCAAACTGCCATATGGCGTGCCCAAAACGGGGCAGCCATAATACATACTTTCAATAATAGCAATGCCAAATGGCTCATGCCAAAGCACAGGAAAAATAAGGGCTTTAGAGCCATTGAGTAACTGCATTTTTTCATGTCCTCCAACGTTGCCATAAAATTGTACATGCGTATCTAATGTAATTCTGATACCCATATTAAAGTTAAAGCGAACACCACCCAATACAGCTAATTTCTCGTGAGCCTTTTTAGCAATTTTGATTGCCCCTTTAACATTTTTTACTTTCCATGAGGCATCTGCAAGAAAGTGTGCATAGGACCTTTTTTTATTAAAATCCGGATTTTCGTAATCATCAAAATCTAACCCATTGTATACAAATGTAGTTGACCCAAAACGATGTGCATGATTTTGAGAAACAAATACGGAGTTGGGATGAAACTTTACAGAAGTATCATTCATATTGCCATGCTCAGTAACTATAAAAGGTTTTTTAATATCACCGTCCGCATATCCATTATAATGAACAACATCTATACCTGCCGGTATTTGTTGCTGGAAAGGAATATCTTTCCTTAACTCATACAGCTTAGCAAAGGGACACGAAGAGCCCTTTCTTACAATGTAACTTACAATGTGACCTCTTTGTGTCAAGTTTTTTCCTAGCCACCATATCATTCTTTCAATTCCACCATACTTTATAACAGGGATAACACAATCAGCCACTATTAGAATATGCATCTGCTTATCTTTTTCGAGATATAAAAATAGTATTCATTCTATATCGGCACATTTATATTTTAAATCGCCAAACATTAATACCAAATATTAACTTTGCTAGTTTAATAATATATGCAAAAAAACAATTCTCTTGTTTCTGTAGCTATGGCTACTTATAACGGGGCTAAATATATTGAGGAACAATTGCGATCTATTATTCATCAGACTTACAATAACATTGAAATTGTTATCGTAGATGACTGTTCTAAAGATGATACAGTTAAAATTATTCAACAATATCAACTGAAATATCCTTTTATAAATTTGTTTGTTAATGAGCATAATAGTGGTGTAACCAAAACTTTTGAAAAAGCTATTAAAGCAAGTAAAGGATTGTTTATTGCAATTTCTGATCAAGACGACATATGGGAACTGAATAAAATTGAAATACTGGTGGGTGAAATAGGAGAACATGATGCAATTTATTCTAATTCATTATTGGTTGACGCAAACGGAATTTCTCTCAACAAGTCATTTACCTCTATCATGAATATGAAAACGTATTACAGTGGGGCTCCATTTTTATTGTCTAATTCAGTTCCTGGACATACCATATTAATGACAAAAGAATTTGTAAAAAAAATACTACCATTTCCTGAGAATATGTTGTTTGATTTATGGATTGGCTTTTGTGCAGCTGCAAACAATGGTATTAAACATGTAGATAAAACTTTGGTCAAATACAGGCAACATGATACCAATACAATTGGAACTAGAGACTCTAAAAACATCAAACAAAAAGACCCGGTAAAGCTTCAGTTTCAATTTAAATTAAATGAACTTAAAACTTTAGCAACTGCACCTATCCGTGACGAAAAAACAAAGTTGATTCTTGCTAAAATGATACATCATTTCCACAGAAAATGGAGTTTCAAGAGAAGTCTTTTTTTCTTTAAATATTACAATGATATACTTATTAGCAAAAAGAAACCTGTTTACAGAAAAAAACTTTTTTGTATAAAAATGTTTTTTAAGCCAAACTTTTAAAAAAACATTTCTATGAGTACTGCCTTTGTTTCAATTGTTTTATGTACGTATAACGGAGAAAAATATTTAGACGAGCAATTGAATTCAATTTTAAATCAATCTTATGTAAATTTTGAAATCATTATCTCTGATGATGCCTCAACAGATAATACACTAATGGTGTTAGAAAAATATAAAAGTGATACTAGAATAAAAATTTTTCAAAATACAGTTAACCTTGGCTATATCAAAAACTTTGAAATTGCTTTGAGGCATATAACAGGTGATTTTATTGCATTTAGTGATCAAGATGATATTTGGCTACCAAATAAACTTGAATGCTTGGTAAATAATATTGGCGATAAATTATTGGTGTATAGCAATAGTGAATACATTGATGAAGGTGGTAAATTATTGAATAAAAAATTAAGCGATATCAGCTTAATGTATTCCGGAACAAATTCAAGAGGTTTTATTTTATGGAATGTAGTTTGGGGCCATGCTATGCTCATAAAAAAAGAATTATTATCAGTAATTTTACCTATTCCAACCAATGCTCCACACGACATATGGATGGCTTTTAAAGCAACTAATTGTGGCGGAATACAATACATAAACAAAGTATTAACGCATTACCGTCAGCATACCAATACAGTAACCCATCAAACTTTTAACTCTGCACCAAATAAACAAAGTAGATCTTTGAAAAAAAGATATGAGGAGTACTTAAAAAATATAGAGTGGTATACTATATTACAAAAAAATGCACAACCAAAGGAGCAACCATTTTACAATGTTTTTATACAATTATATAAACAAAAAGAACAAGGATTTGCCTGGCAACTTTTCTTTTTTATGATAAAACACAGGAAAGACTTTTTTTTATTTAGGAATAAAAAAATGCTAAGTCAGGTTGTAGAAATAAGAAAATTATGTCGATATGAAAAAAAATAAATTATTACATTTTTTTTCTTGCCATCGCAATTAAGTGAAACGGTTCCGTGAAATCTTGATATAAAAATTCAGTATCAAAATATGAAAAGATTTCTTTCAACAATGCTCCATCAAAAACATGATGATGCAAGCACCTGTTTTCAAAATTCTTCAAAGAACGTTCGTAAAAAAAAGTGCTGTCTTTAATCTCTGGAGTTTGGGCATAATCATGCAATTGCAAAATTTCTTCTAAATGAGTTAAATCGTGCTCGGTAGTATTATTATCATAATCAGCTTCTAAATGCTCAAATTTTGTGATGGGTCTGTTACAATCAAAAGTGTATCTTTTGTCTGGTAATACTAAAACCAAAATGCCCCCCTTTTTTAATATTCTAAGCCATTCTTCAATAGCTTTTAACGGGTTTGCAAAATGTTCTAAACTATGACTGGATAGAAGAAAATCATAAGATTCATTTTGGATTGCCTTTAAATTATTGCCCTCTGCAATAAATTGAAAACCTGGTAGTTGATTATCGTCATAAATATAATTATTGCCTTCTTCTAAAACACCCTCCCAAACTGTTTTGGTTGAAAAGTTACACCCGTCAACTTTTTTTGCAAGTCCGTATATTGGCAATGCATTATTTGCTTTGAATATTTTGCTGGGTCCACCAATTTCTAAGCCTGTTTTATTTTCAAACAAAGTGTGAAATTGCCTAAATTTTTTAAGCTCTTGACCATAAATAAGTTTATTAATCTTTCTTATTATTTTATCTGTATTGAACATGCAATTACTGGTAGTTATTTACTAAATTATTATTGATTAAAATTAAGTTCTCGCCACTCAGGTGTAAAGAAAAATCATATTTCCTAATGGTATTAAAAATAGCTTTACTTGTTCCTTTCCTGTATCTGTCATGTGTTTCTACAATAATTATTTTAGTATTAGGAATCCAATTTTCATAATTGCTTTCAAAAATTTCTTTTTCAGCACCTTCAATATCAATTTTCAAAATATCAATTAATGTAGTATTCATAAGCTGCATAATTTCATCAACGGTATAGCCACGTATTATGTTATCACCACTTCCTTTTTCAACCATATAGCCAGCTTCACCTAAGCCGTTATCTACTAAATTTATAACTTCAGACTTATCCCAAATGGCACCATGAATTAACGTAATGTTTGCATAATTTTTAGTGTTAGTTGCAGCGGTTGCATGATTGTTTTTTTCGGGCTCTAATGAAATTATTTTAGCGTTTGGAAATTTGTTTGCAAAGTACACGCTGGCATATCCAACATTAGCTCCTAAGTCTATAATACTTTGTGCATTTATAGTAATCGGTAGTTGATATTGCTTTTCAATAAAAATTTGCTCAAACATTGCATAGTCTGAGTAAATTCCTCTAAAAAAAACAGGTTGGTTTAAAAATGAAAATTGAATACTGTTTGCTGTTTGTTTCTTTACAGCTGTATAAAATTTTAAACCATCTTTTAAACCTAATTTGTCAATATATTTTGATAGTCTGCTTGCCATTACTCTTTTATAATGATTATGTTATTGAAACAATTAAGTTAATTTGTAGTTTTTGTATTCAAATAAATCATATTTCCCAGTAAGTTTTTGAATAATTCTTTTTGCTGTGTCTTTTATACTTAGCTTATTATAAGACAAGTCGTAATTAAATTTCCAGTTTACCAAAGCGATTTTTTGTTGAATTACTAAAGGATGTGCTCCATAAAATTTTTCTAAAATGTCT
Source organism: Chitinophagaceae bacterium (assembly GCA_947456805.1). Taxonomy (GTDB): domain Bacteria; phylum Bacteroidota; class Bacteroidia; order Chitinophagales; family Chitinophagaceae; genus UBA1930. The sequence goes on from CANGTN010000003.1 coordinate 14,664, forward strand.
ATCTCACCATAATTAAAGTCGCCTAAATTTTTTGCTTCAAATGCTTCAGTATATTTTTCTCCCTCCCAAAATTTTACACCTTCCTTTCTTTTGTTCATCATTATTTTAGGTTCTTTCACCCAACCATAATGATGCACATAAGCATCAATCGCTTTTACATTCAACTTTTCATTATTGCCTTTTCTAAAACCCTGAGCATCTTTGTAGCTATAAATGCTTTTATTGTTTTTAATAATTCTAATTTCATTTTTATACCAGCGAGAGGATGTTGCGACATAGTCATAAGAACCATAAAAATGCCTGTATTTGAACAATAAACCATCTACACGTTTATCCTCTTTATATTGTTCCATTGCATTTTTTATTGCAGTATAATCAGCCTCATGAAAAATTTCATCTCCCTGTATGTATATCAACCAATCACTATCATCACCAATTATTTTTAATGCTTTATTGGTTTCTTCTGCCAACACAACTCCTCCTGTTGTTAGTGTGTTATTCCAAACTGTATCAATAATTTTAATTTTGGTTGGATGAATAGATTGCACCAACTCTCTTGTGCCATCTGTACAATCGCCAACTGCAACTACAATTTCATCGCACAATGGTAAAATAGAAAGTAACGCCTCTTTAATAGGAAAATCAAAGCGAATTGCATTTTTAATAAACGAGAAACCTGTTACTTTCATAAATTTTTTCTACTATTTTAAGCGCTTTCAAACGTATTGATACGTTTTATTTTTGCAATTTACAACGATATTCGTTTTTAAATATCTCTTTATTATCTTCGAATCTATATGCATAAAATTTCTGCTACCATAATTACATTTAATGAAGAACAAAACATAAGTAGGTGTATTAAAAGCATTGAAAAAATTGCCGACGAAATTATTGTTATAGACTCACACTCTACTGACAAAACTAAAGCTATTTGCCAAGGATTTAATGTAACTTTTATTGAGCAAACATTTTTAGGTTACATAGAACAGAAAAATTTTGCCATTCAGCAAGCGAAATATGATTTCATATTAAGCTTAGATGCTGATGAAGCGTTGGATGAAACCATGCAGCAGTCTATCATTCAGGTTAAACAAAAAGGTTTAACAAAGGATACTTACAAAATGAACCGGTGTACAAATTTTTGTGGAAAATGGATAAGGCATGGCACTTGGTATCCGGACAAAAAAATACGGCTTTTTAATAAACACAAGGCCAAATGGGCTGGTGTAAATCCACACGACAAAATTGAAACTTTACCCAAAACATCTTGCACACTTTTAAAGGGTGATATTTTGCATTACAGTTACAACAATTTGGAGGAGGTTATTGAACAAGCCAATAAGTTTACCAGCATTCAGGCAAAAGCAATGTTTGCTAATGGTAAGAGGGCAACAATTTTAAATTTAATTTTAAACCCTGCCATTGCTTTTTTTAGTGGATATATTTTAAAAGCCGGGTTTTTAGATGGAGTAGATGGGTATGTACTGGCTAAATTGATCGCCTGGCAAACCAGAATGAAATATGCTAAATTGATGCATCTACAAAAAGCTTCACTTAAAAAGTGATACAATAAAATTCTTGCACTCTCGGATTCCTTTCTGCTTGTTTTTCCATTTAATCTTTTACCGTAAACATACTAATTCTTTTCTTTCTTATTAAAATACCCATCCCAGTCATCAAAGCAAAAATATTGATGCCAAATTGCCCTTCAAACGTATCATCTGTAATTAAGGGAATCAACAAAATCAAACTCATTACAAATGAGAATATATTTTTGAAAAATAGCGGTTGAAGTAATAAAATCAATCCTAAGCTAAAACAGGTAATTCCCAACAAGCCGCTTCCTGCACCATAAATAAGCCATTGATTAGTAGGTAAAAAACGTTCATAATCCTTACTTGAAGGATGGTTAAGATTATGCCATTTTTCAACCTCGGATTGTACATCACCAAAACCAACTCCAGTAATTAAATGCTGACTGATGATTGACATTCCGGCTTTCAATGATAAAACTCTATCTCCATCACTAGATCCTTCAGTATAAATTCCCTTGCTATAATTTCCAAAATCATACACCACATATTTAATGCGATTTTGAAGAGACTTCAAATTGTTATATGCTACAAAGGCAAACAAACACATTGCTGCAATTAACAATACCCCTTTCCACCATTTTACTTTTGCTATCAAGTAAAACGCAGCAATAATGATTGTTGCATATAAGCAAACCAATCCTGTTTTTGCAGCTAGTAAATGTAAATACGCAATTAAAAAAAGAATTAAAATACTTGCAAATAGCTGCTCATTTTTTACTTTCCATTTCTTGTGAATCTGAATACGCTGATCCGAATTTGCAGACTCCGTATGATTTTTAGTTTTTAAAAAAACTACCCACAACAACGAAACTATATTCAGCACAATCAGCCAACTGTAACGTATATGATCATCATCCATCAAAACGGGCATTACTTTTGCTTCAAGATAATTTTTTAAAATCAGTTCCTTATTAATTAAAAACTGAAAACAACTATACAATGCTGAAGTTGTTACTATAATTGTCAGCAACCAAATCAATCGTTTTATTTGATTAAAAGAAAGTTGTGCTGCCAATAATCCACAAACAACAGTGGGTAATGAAAGCTTCACTATTACACTTCTGTACCAAGCAGTTTTGCCTTCGCTCCAAAAACCAGAAATAATAACAGGCAACAAAATCAAAGCAATACCTAATAAAAGCATTTTATATTGTGTCAAATTTTTCCAATTGGTTACTATAACAACAGCAAATCCAATTGATGCAACAGAAAGCAATGCTCTGCTATAAGCTAAACCAATAATAAGAGCTGCAGTTAATACAACGGGTAATAGTTTTTTCCAATTATTTTTAAGGGATATTAGCATTCTGCAACTAAATTCGTGTATTCATTTTACTATACCAAAATTTGAATCAGCATTTATCATACAAAGTATAACAAGTAAATTTTAAAGCGTTGAAACGTTTTTATTGTTGTAGTAAAAAAGTAGATAGATACTGAATATTTACTGTAGATTTTATGATTTCCAAAACAAAAAACTTATTGGTTTTGGATAACAAATGCAGTAGGTGAAATATATGTTGGTTACTTAAATTAAGATTTTACTAATTTATGCCACAATTATTAAAAAGAAATTTTTATTTAAACGATTTAAAAATTTTCAAATACCAAATTTCTCTTCCGGTATTAATTTGGTTTGTATTAACTGCAGTTACTGCATTGACAGAAATAAGCCGTGGCAGTGCAGGTATTAATAATTACCTCATTTTTAAAAATGTTTTTTGGCATACTATTCACCAGCAAAACTTGTATGCTTTCTATCCCGCAGAATATACAGATTGTAATCATTATGGTCCTTTTTTCAGTATTTTAATAGCTCCTTTTGCTTTATTACCGGTATATATAGGTTGCTTTTTATGGTGTATTGCCAATGCTGCATTTTTATTTTTTGCTATTAAACAATTGCCAATTTCAAACAAACAACACCAACTTGTTTTATTAATTGGGTTTTTAGAATTGTTAACTTCCATACACAATGTACAATTCAATCCAATGCTTAGCGCATGGATTTTGCTGAGCTTTGTGTATATTAAAAAAGGAAATGATTTTGTAGCCACCTTATTTATTGCAGCAGGGTTTTTCGTAAAAATTTATGGCATTGTGGGACTTTGTTTTTTTCTTTTTTCTGAAAACAAAATCAAGTTTATTTTTTCCTATATTTTTTGGGTAATTGTATTTTTTTGTTTGCCTATGTTACTATCTTCTCCACAATTTATTATTCAAACCTACCAAGATTGGTTTCATTCACTCGTAGAAAAAAACCAATCAAATATTACATTGCAGCCCTCGGGCAATATGCAAGATATTTCTGCAATGGGCTTATTCAGAAGAATTTTTCAATGGCAAGGCTTTAAAAACATTTGGGTTACCGCGCCGGCAGCATTACTAATTTGTTTTCCGTTTTTACGAATTAAACAATACAAATATTTATCCTTTCAATTAACTTATCTTGCTGTTGTATTATTCAGCACTGTACTTTTTAGTTCTTCTGCCGAGTCGGCAACTTATGTAATTGCAGTAACCGGATTTGCAATTTGGTATGTAATACAAAATAATTTTTCCAATAAAACATTAAATGTCTTATTATTTTTTGTGCTTATACTCACCAGCCTTTCCTCTACCGATTTATTACCAAGATATTTACACAATACTTTTGTAAAACCTTATGCATTAAAAGCTTTACCCATTTTTACAGTATGGTTCATAGCAATCTATCAACTTTGGAGAAAAGATTTTAGTGATGCCCAAAAATAAAAATTATAAAAAATCAGTGTTTGTTTATATTGAACAATATGTGGCAGCAATTATTACAAGAAATACAGGAAGGCAATATTAAAAGCTTAGCTCGTACTATTTCATTGGTAGAAAATGAATACGAAGGCTTTGAGCAATTTTTGCAAACCCTGCCACATTCATCCAATAAAATAATTGGTATTACCGGACCACCAGGTGCAGGAAAAAGTACACTTGCAGATGCTTTAATTGAATCAATTGTTGAAGCTGGAAAGTCAGTAGCAGTTCTATGTATAGATCCTTCATCGCCTTTTAATTTGGGAGCATTATTGGGAGACAGAATTAGAATGAGCGAATGGTACAACCATCCCAATGTATTTATTCGATCATTGGCTACAAGAGGCAGTTTGGGTGGATTACATCCAAAAATTATTGAGATTACAGATGTATTAAAATCTGCTAGGTTTGATTATATTATTATAGAAACTGTGGGCGTTGGTCAAAGTGAAATTGAAATAGCAGGATTAGCAGATACAACCATTGTTGTTGTTGTTCCTGAGGCAGGCGATGAAGTACAAACCATGAAAGCTGGACTGATGGAAATTGCAGATATTTTTGTAGTGAATAAAGCCGACAGACCCGATGCAGATACTTTTGTAAAAAACCTCAATTTAATGTTGGCGCCTTCATTTCAGCAAGCAAATGAAGTAGCTATTATTAAAACAATTGCTTCAAAAAGAGAAGGTATACAAGAACTGATAAATGCCATTACAAAACACCAACAGCACATTCAAGCCTACGATAAAAAATATTGGTTATTGGCTGAAAAAGCTTACTACTTAATTCAACAAAAAAGAATGACAGGGGTTGATAAAAAAATACTGAAGCAAGAACTGGAAAAGAACAAGGAAGCGAATTTGTACAAGTTTATAAGTAAGTATTTGTAGTACTAACTTTTCTGCTCCTCAGCAAGAAATTCTTTTTCCTTTTTCCACCATCTCCATCCTACAAAACCCATAATCAATAAAGGCATCATCATTAAATAAACAATTGCATTATTGAGTGCAGATGCCGGACCTTCACCCAATTGTTGTGCCGTTTTGGTACAAATAGAACATTGTGCATTGGATTGATAAAAACCCAAAATCAGAATTGTAATAAATAAAAATTTCAGCTGCTTCATGTCTATCTCATTTCGAAAGCAAAGATAATTGCTTCTCATTTGTTAGAAAATGAATAACGATAAAACTATGAGAAAGTTTACCAAATTCCTTTCCTTTTACAAATCACCCAATTGTGGTCTTAGTACAATCTCTTCTACACAGGCCTGTGGCGAAAGTTGTGCAGCAGCATATACCATTGTAGCTATATCATTTGCTTCCATGATTCTTTTTTCATCTACGCCACTTCCAATCCAGCTATCGGTATAAGCTGCTCCGGGGATAACAGATGTGACCTTTATTTGATGCGGCTTCATTTCTTCTCTCAAATTTTTACTAAAGCCCAATAATGCATATTTGCTGATGCTGTAGCTGCCCCCATTTGCATACGCTTGCAATGAAGCAATGGAACAAATATTAAAAATATGTTTAGGTTGATTTTTTTCTTTAGCTGCCGCTATCATTTTTGGCAACAACATTCTTGTTAAATGATAAGCACTATTTAAGTTTGTTGTAATCATCTGCTCCAATAAACCCTCTGGTTCATCGTGAATAGACCCCGGCAAAAATTGTCCGGCATTGTTAATTAAAATATCGGGAGTTGCTTGTTCCAAACACCAGTCAGCAAAAGCTTTTAGTTCGGCTTTCTTGGTCACGTCTACACTAAAGACAAATATTTTACAATTAGGATATTGATTTACTATTTCTGCCGCTGTAGCATTAAGTTGTTCTAAGTTTCTTGCACCTAAAAAAAGGGTATTTCCCGTAGCTGCAAATTTAAAAGCCATTGCTTTTCCCAATCCTTTTGATGCACCTGTAATAATAATATTCATATTGGTATGTTGATTTTGCAAAGTAAATGTAGTTGTATGTGAATATGGTATATCATATTTTATAAGTATTCGCCGGGAAATACGATAGGTTAATACACTATTTATGAAAATAATTAACTTTTGCAGAACATTTGACACTATTAATTTAAATTAATTAACCATAATGAAGGGAAAATAAATCCTCAAACTGAAAAAATTAATATTTATGGTTTGTCAAATAGTTGCTGCACCTTATCTTTGCCGTCCTTTCACAAAATAGGGGTATGGTGGCCGCTGTTAAGTTGAAACAATATTTTTGGGTTAAGTAAATAAAAAACAATGAAACAAACATTCCAACCACATACACGTCGTAGAAAATCTGTACATGGTTTCCGCAAGCGCATGCAATCAGCTAATGGTCGAAAAGTATTGGCTAGTCGTCGTGCAAAGGGTCGTAAAAAACTAACCGTTTCTGACGAACGTGGGTTAAAATAAATTCTTCTAGATTTAATGAATTAACTATAAAAGTTCTACCAATTGGTAGAACTTTTTTCGATTTCTATCCTTTGTGCAATATCATTTAATGATGCATATTTATCTACTGCATAAGGAATAGTGTCAAGTCCAGTTACAAAACTTTTCACATAACTATACATCGCCACCAAACTGCCGGCATTTAACAACATTACTCCTTTGTGTGTGGTAATAAGAGAAAGGGTTATAACAATGATAGATAGCATTTCCATGATTCCAAAATTGATAGCTTGCTTATCAGAAATTTTGATCTGCCAATTTCTTAGTTTATCATAATGCTTATGAATAGCTAAAATATTTCCTGACTCAATTACATCAATTTGATTTTCCAGTTCGTCATTTTTTGTTTTGTTCAGCTGCTTCATCTTTTTTCCATAAAAATAACTGATGATCATTACGGGAATTAATATGCTGAAACAAATAGCCACAACACGAATATCATAAAAGAACAATAATATTAGTGATCCGAAAATATTGTAAACAGCTTCTAAAACATACACCAAGTCATGCTCCAAAAAATCTACAAACTCTCTTGCCAAAGTGCTATGCGCAGAGAGTTTTGAAACATCTTTGTGATTGATTTGACGACTTAAAAAGTTGGTAACTATTGTATTGTAAATGGAGGAATACGTTCTTGTATCATATCGTTGTCTGATAACGCCAACAATCATCCATAAAAACCGAACAACACATAAATAAATTAAACCGTTGTAGCTTTTATTAATCAGTCCGTTTACAGCTTCCCCCAAAAAATAAGGGGTTAACAAAGCGCCAAGCATTTCAAGAGAAAACAATATATATGTAATGAGCAATTGTAGCTTATGTTTTAGAAATATTTTTTTTAAAATTATCAGTTGAACCATTTCTTAAAGTCTTTAAATAATTGCCTAATTGGTTTTATAAATTCTATGCTTGTTCTAATTACTAGCTATTGATGCACTAGTTTGAGACTAATCCCTGAACTGATAGTTTAAAATAAAAAGTACTGAACAAAATTAAGAAAATTGGAGAGGGTCATTTTTTAAATTAGGTAATTGTTGTGTTTTTAACCCCTGAAATTTTACCTCTGCATTGAGCACTACCACACTGGCAGTCAAACGGTTGTGCAGTTTCATCTAAAAAGTTACTGTAATCTAAGGTCAACTCTTCATTATTGTTAATGTTTTGTAAAGCAACAACATTGAGTCCCAGATAAGTGGTGTTTGCGCTACAACTGTGGTTTTGTGGCGCCCAATCTACTGGGTTTTCGCTCCATAAAATATATACATCTTTGCTTATTGGGTATGCGTAGCGGGCAAAGTCTAATTGTTCCCTTTCATTCCAGTTTGCCGCTACATATTTTTTAGTCACAATTCTTTGTGCTTTTTCTTCTCCTTTAAAAATAACTTCTCCTTTATGTATTGGTTGGGTTGCGTAAATTCCATACCCTTCAATTGCATTTCCTTTGATACTATATTTTTTTTGTTTTCTATAGTGCCTTGCTATTCCTTCTGAAATGATATGTTGTAAAAATCCTGCTTGTCCAATGCCATCGTTGTATAAAATATAATCCGCGCTTCCTTCAAAACCATTGGTATAAAAAACGGAACATGTAAAATTAATCTCCAGAAAAAAAAGTTTGCCTTCATCATTCATTCTAAAGTCTAATCTTGCATAACCTTCACCATTGAATGCGGTGAAAATGCTTGCTGCAGCGGTTCTTAAAGCAATATCTAGTTCAACATCATTCACAGGAACATTTGCATCGGTATGTAAATCGGATGTTTTAAGGCTGTATGTTTTGAAGGAATTTGACTCAGGAAAAATAAATTCTACCGGTTTAAATGTGGTGCAAGTTTTACCATCAACATTTGCCGCAACTAAAACAGTAAACTCTCTTCCGGCTATATATTCTTCAACTAAAATTTCATTGTATTCATCAATAATAGCTCCTACTTTTTTTTGCAGTTGCATTTCATTTTGAACCAATGAAAACTCATCAATACCCAAGCTATCACCGGCTTTTGCGGGTTTTACAAATAATGGAAACTGCAATGATTTAATTGTACTTTTTGATTCATCGGAAGATTGTAATAAACAAAATTTTGGGGTTGCTACGCCAGCACAATAAGACACATACTTCATTAATGTTTTTGTTGGATCGTACAATAAAGTAGTAGGTCCTGTAAAAGGTAGTTGCAATAATTCTAAATAATAAATAACCTCTATGCTCGGCACATCCCATTCTAAATAACCTTCACAGAGGTTTACAAAAACACTAAACCCCTCTTTACTTAGTTTTTTTAATTGTTTGTAAACGGTGAGTTTGTGTAAAAAAATAGTAACTACTTCATCATCCGGGAGCAGGTGATTTAAAATTCTTGGAGGATCATAATGCCGATAATCAACAGTAGAATTTGAATAATCGGGAAGTAGTACACAAATTTTCATATTCTTTGCAGCTTAACAATGGTAATGCTTTACATCAAAATATTGTATGGAATAAAGCTATTAATTTTTTGTAATTGCATTGTATAAAATTTCACTTACCAAAGAGGTAAACGACTTTTCACTCACTTTCAAAATTGCACCAATGCTAGTATAATCTTCATCTTCACTTAGCCCACATTGGGCGTTCACTTCAAGTACGTACATTTTTTTGGTGGCATTATCCATTCTGATATCTGCTCTTGTATATCCCGTTCCTTTGCAGGCTACATAAGCCCTCCAGGCCAATCCTTTTATTGCTTCCTGAAGCTCTGAAGGTGCCGGTTGATACTCATAAAAATTTTCATCATTAGGCATGGGAGTTTCATCTTCATAAATTTCCCACAATCTGTCGAACGATAAAAACTTTTCTACTGCCGGTAATGATGCGTGAAATACTCTTTCAACAGGTGTATAAATGATTGCACTTTCCGGTTGAAGATAATTACCTACAATCAATACCGTATATTCCGGTCCGTCAATAAAAGCTTCTGCAATAATACCATCGGTTGCTAATTGCCAGCCTCTGTAACCAGCAAACATTTTTTTTATTTGTGTAGTTAACTCGTGTTGATTATTCACAACATTTTTTACACTAACACCCATGCTGCCACCACTTACTGCCGGTTTTACAATGATAGGGCTGCCAAGGGTTGTAAAAATATTTTCTATGTTTTCTTCAGCGTTTGTAATCGCTTGCCATTTTGCAGTTGCTACTTCGTGTTGATCAAATGCATGTTTCATGGGTACTTTAGAAGTAGTGATGTGGTAAAAAAAGGCATCTGCTCCGGTGTAAATCAATTTTTTTTCTTCTAAATAATGAATCACAGAAATACCGGGGGTTCCATTCATTTCATCACCATCGCATAAATTAAAAATTATAGGTTGCAATGGTGGTGATGTGTGAATGATTGTATCAATGATTTCCTGATAATTATTCATTGTTACAGGTTGCCATTGCCACTCAATATTTAATTTGGCAAAGGTTTTGGTATATTCTTCAATACTTTGCGTAAAATCATAGTAGTAGTCAATATTTGCATCGGTAGTTTCTAAATGCGGAGCTAGTACCCAAACTTTTATTTGATGGAATATGGTCTCTAATTTGTTCAAACATTTATTTTAGATTGAATAAAAGAAGTCAGTTGATATTTTGATAAAATATTTCGGTCAATGTATTTAGCGCCTTTGATAATTTTCAGGCATTCGAATAAGCCGCAGTTGCATTCAAAGGCCTGTGCCATATCCCATTCAGATGACGGATAAAAAAAACAAAGTTCATCACCGGCTGTAATGTCTTTTACACAAATTAATTGCATAGAATCGGTATCAAAAAAAGCATTGGGATTACAGCTATGGTTAATGTATTGTAAAAACTCAGGGCTGATATGAAAATGTTTATTATCTGCAAGTTGAATTGTTAAATAGTTTGGTGTTGCTGAAATTGCAAAAGCATCAATTGTGGTAATAGAATTACCGGCGGTATAATTTTTTTTCGAAAAAAATGCTTTAGCACCGGTTAATACTTCTTGCCTTACCTCACCAAATTCATGTGTACTAATGATTGTATAATGGTTCGTTGGTTGTTGCTCATTTATCATATAATAACATAGACTCTAAAATAATTCAAAGTTTAAGATGCAATCAACTTTTTTAAAATTTAAAATATACTCCTGCTTCTACAAAAAATCTGGATGATAAATTTTTCTCAGATTCAGGTGTACTGTCTTCTGTTTTTATAATGGTATTTCCCGTTCTTGGTTTAATAGTTGATGTGGTAGTGGTATATATTGGATTTTGCGGGAATGCTAGCGTCGGTGTGCAATAAACCCCCCATTTTTTTTCATCGTAGCTAATTGGCACAAACAATTCTATGTCCATCAGCGTAAGTTTATTTTGGGCAACTTTTGTTACCGATGTAACACTGATTATATTTGGAATTGTATTAAGTTTTTTAATTGAAAAACTTCTACTCGTATAGCCTTCGTAAAAATAAAGCGTACTTAAATTAACCATTGCTTTTGGAGTAATAGTCCAAAGTTTATCATCAGTGCCAAAGTAAAAAGAACGACTGATCGTAGCATCAATACCAATATCTGTTTTGTTTGCAAAAGAGGCACTTAAACCTGTATTTAATTCAAAATAATTAAAGTCATACGTAAGGCTTGCGCTTAAACTGCCCCTTACATCGCTACTTACAATTTTACTGCCTTCTTGATAAATACATTTATTAGCAGTTACACTACCCGACATTTTTTTGGTAACATCAAATTCATAACCGGCATCAAAAGAATAATAATCTATTTTTTTTGATGTAGATGAAGTCAGATAACCTACAGAAGCTGAAATATAAAATCCACTTTTATCAAAGTACCCAATTGTTGGAGTGATGTAGGGTAAAGTAAGTGAGTCGGCTCTTCCTAAATAAATAGAGTTGTTTACATAATTAATGTCAAATTTGAAATGTGATTTTTCTGATATAGTAGAATTTGATTTTATGGGTGTAGTATCTGTTATGCCATTTCTTGTTGATTGTGCAATTATCAAATTACTATATCCAAATATTATGATAAATAAAAATGTGATTAGGGTAAATCTGTTACTCATTAAAGTAAATTTGAGATACTAATGTAATACTTTCGTTTAATAATAATCCAAATAAAATTACAGTAACATTTATTTTGACTATTTCATATCATTTAAAAAACAACAAAATTGTTTGAGAATTCATTACCATTTTGTTTTATCTTCTTTCGAGATAATGAGAGCACCATTCATTTACTTCAGTTGCCATTTTAATTTTTCTAACCAAACTAAAATTCACACAAATATTTTTTGCAAAAGGATTTCAGTATATTGTGTCTAAATCCAATCCTATGCTTGAACCCTGGAGAAATGGTACAGTAATTAAAATAGAAAATGAAACAACCTCTACAAAGCGCTTCTGGATTGAGGTAGAAGGCGTTGCCGATTTTAATTTTATACCAGGACAATTCATCACATTAGACTTACCCATTCACGAACAAAAAAACAAACGTTGGAGAAGTTATTCCATTGCTTCTGCACCAAACGGAACAAATATTATTGAGCTTGTCATTGTGTTGTTGGAAGGTGGCGCAGGCACCACTTATTTATTTAACGAAGTAGTTGTTGGAAGTACTTTGTTATTAAGAGGTCCGCAAGGAAAATTTGTATTGCCCGAAACGATAGAGAAAGATTTATTTCTCATCTGCACCGGCACTGGCATTGCACCATTCAGAAGTATGGTGCAATACATTCATCACAAAAATATTCCACATGAAAACATTCATTTAGTTTTTGGTTGCAGAACTTTATCAGATGGCTTGTACATGAATGAACTCAGCGAATTATCCAAGCAACATTCAAACATTTTCTTTCATCCCGTTTTCTCAAGAGAAGCTACTGTTCCCGAAGGAATGCACACCGGATATGTGCATGATGTGTATGAATCGCTTACAACTAAAAAGCAACCCGCTGTATTTTATTTGTGTGGCTGGAAAAATATGGTGGATGAGGCAAAAGAAAGAATTGCCGCTTTGGGCTACGATAAAAAAGAAATTCATTTAGAATTGTATGGATAGTATCTTTTGAAAAATCAATTACATTCTTCTGATTTCCGCTCCTAAACTTCTCAATCTTTCATCAATAAATTGATAGCCTCTGTCAATCTGTTCAATATTTTGAATTATACTTTTTCCTTCGGCACTCAACGCCGCTATCAACAATGCCTGACCGGCACGAATATCAGGACTACTCATGGTAATTCCTTTCAAACAATTTTTTCTTGCCAGGCCTATAACGGTTGCTCTGTGCGGATCACACAAAATAATTTGTGCACCCATGTCAATTAATTTATCTACAAAAAACAACCTGCTTTCAAACATTTTTTGATGTATCAATACACTTCCTTTTGCTTGTGTAGCAACTACCAAAACAATACTCAACAAGTCCGGTGTAAAGCCCGGCCATGGATGATCAGAAACAGTTAAAATACTTCCGTCTAAAAATGTACTTACTTCATATATTTCCTGTGCAGGAATATAAATATCATCGCCAATAATTTCTAACTGAATACCAAGTTGTTGAAATTTTTCAGGAATAATTCCCAAATGTTGTACCCCTGCATTTTTAATCGTCAATTCACTTTGCGTCATTGCCGCAAGCCCAATAAAACTTCCCACTTCAATCATATCAGGCAACAGTTCATGTGTAGTTCCATTCAATTTTTGAACGCCTGAAATCACCAATAAATTACTTCCGATTCCCGAAATATTGGCACCCATGCTATTCAGCATTTTACACAACTGCTGGATATATGGCTCGCAAGCAGCATTGTAAATTGTTGTAATGCCCTCTGCTAAAACCGCTGCCATCAAAATATTTGCGGTACCTGTAACACTTGGTTCATCTAATAACATGTAACAACCCTTCAATTGCTTCGTTGTAAACTTTGAACAACTGATAGCAGCATCATATTCAAAAGTTGCACCTAGTTTTTGTAAGCCAATAATGTGCGTATCCAGTCTGCGTCTACCAATTTTATCTCCTCCCGGTTTTGGTATGTATGCTTTTTTAAATCTCGCAAGCATCGGCCCTGCGAGCATTACACTTCCTCTCAGCTTTCCACCTTTTTTTCTGAAAGCAGCACTTGCCAAATAATTTTCATCTACATTTTTTGCAGTAAAGTTGTACGTATGTGCATTTATTTGAACAACTTGTACACCCATTTCGTGCAACAATTCAATCAATAAATTAACATCTAAAATTTTGGGAATATTAGCAATTGTAACTGTTTCTTCTGTTAACAAAACAGCACTTAATATTTGTAATGCTTCATTCTTAGCACCTTGTGGCACAATGCTTCCACTCAATTTTTTACCCCCAATTACTTCAAATGATTTCATTTTTTTTCTTCAATTTAATTTTATCTAGGTTATTAAAGCTATTAAAAATAAAAAGCACTGAAAAATCAGTGCCAAATTATTTCGTTACCCAGCAAAGGTTATTTTACCAATTAATACCTTTTTTTAAAATTTCTATTATTGCTATTTCTATTGTCCCTTTGTTGTCCGCCGCCACCACCGGGTCTGTTGCGGTTGTCCCTTTGTTGTCCGCCGCCAGATCTATTGCCTCTTGCACCAAAATTCTGGCGTCTTGCACCACCTCTTGGATATTCATCTCTTTCAAAATTTTGATTGCGATGTTTAATAAAAGGTGTGTTGCTAAATTCCAATTGTCCGCCGGTAATGTCATCCAGTTCAGCCCTGATAGTATCGTCATGCACCAATTCTTTATGCCAGTTGCTGTAAGAAAGTTTCATGTAATAGGCTATTGCATTGGCAAAGCCAACTTTCTTTTCCGGATTTTCTTCCTTTAAAGCCTTGTCAATTACCAGTTCTAAATTTTTTCCAAGATGTGCATATTTAGGATAGCGTCTTGGGTATTTCATTGTTTCACCCTTAGGCTTGTAGGTATCTTTTTGAGGAATTGGATACGGGCTGTCCACATCCAAATTAAAATTACTGATTACAAATAAATGATCCCAAAGCATGTGCCTGAAGTCTTCCACATTTCTCAAATGCGGATTTAAAAAACCCATCAATTCAATCACGCTTTTTGCCTGAATATTTCTTTTTTCTCTATCTTCAATAGTTAACAGATATTCCACCATTTTCTGAATATGTCTGCCATATTCCCGCATCTCTAAATAGTTTCTAGAAGTATTATATTCCATGTTACAAATATAAATGATAATAAAGTTAATGCTATTTTTTTTGAGTTATTTCCAATGCTTCTCCAATTTCAGTATTTCATGACATTTGACCTGATTTTATATTTATTGAAGAAAGAAATGAATATTTATTGGGCAATCATCTGCAATGCTTTAGTCATCTGCATTTGGGGCTTTACGCAAGTAGTCCTCGCTTGGCTACGGGCTAATTTGCTGCAATCCCCATGCTTGTGTATATTGAAACTTAATTGAACTTTTAATTTTTTGGGGAACAGTTCAAGAAAATTAATTAAGACAATTGACCCACTTATACGGAAAACTTGCTCCATTATGTTTTTAATTCTCTCCCTTAGCAGCAACTTTGTTTTTCAGGTACTGTTTTTTATACGCTTTATTCACCAGATAAACACCGAATAAAGTAATCATCGTTCCTACAATAAAATTAATGGTTACTTTTTCATTTAACCAGATTGCACCAATTGAAATTGCAATAATCGGGTTGATATAGGCATATAATGAAGCTATTGCGGGTGGCAAATGTTTCATACTGTATATAAATGCAATGATGGCTAACACAGATCCGGCAAGTACTAAATAAAAAATAGACAACCAAGCCTGAGTCGTAATTTGTGTAAGCGGAATATTTTTCCCCGAAGCATAACTAATCCCAGTCATCATTACCGAACCAAATAATAGCTGCCAACCCATTCCAAAATACGCATTGACTTTAACCTTTTCTCTACCTATCATTATGGTACTGAAACTCCATGAAAGCATTGCTATTACTGCAAGCAACAACCCAAATAGATATCCATCAGGATGTGTCAAAAACGCATTTTCGTAAAACACAAAACAAATGCCTGTAATGCCGATTAAAATGCCAACAATCGTTAAGGCATTGATGTTTTTATTGTTAAAGAAAAAATATTCTATTACCACAACACTCAGTGGATACAATGCACCAATTACAGATGCCAATCCGCTTGGGATGTACATTAAACTCCAGGTACTTACGCCATTGGCTAACACAAAAGTGAAAATAGACAATATAAAAAGCTGACGAAATTGTTTGAAAGTTGGTAGCTTTTCTTTTCTAATCAGAAAAAAAGTAATGAAAATACAACCGCCAATAAACTGCCGAATTGCAGCCATTTCCAATGCGGGCATTTGCTTTACACCCAACTTCATGGCAACCCAGGTAGTTCCCCAAATAAAAGAAGTTGCTGTTAATGCCAGATATGCTTTTTGTTGGGTTTTCATTAATTCAATATCATCAAAAAATGGGATTCAGTTAATGTTTAAAATGTCTCATTCCGGTAAGTACCATTGCCAAATTATTTTCTACACAATAAGCAATGCTGTCTTTGTCTCTGATGCTTCCCCCAGGCTGTATAAATGCTTCAATGCCTTCTGTATGCGCCATTGTAACACAATCACTGAAAGGAAAAAATGCATCACTTGCCAATACTGCGCCTTTTAAATCAAAACTAAATTGTTTTGATTTTTCAATGGATTGACGAAGTGCATCAACTCTACTTGTTTGCCCGCAACCTTTACCAATCAATTGTTTATTTTTTACCAAAGCAATAGCATTACTTTTTAAATGCTTGCACACAATATTGGCAAATACTAAATCCTCTTTTTCCACTGCAGAAGTTGGTCTTCCGCCTGCTTCCTGCCAATCGTTATAATTACTCTTATCTGCTTCTTGTACAAGTGTGCCATTAAGTAATGCACGTGATGGTGAATTTAATTCAACTGCTTTATGATGTAACTGCAATAAAATTCTGTTCTTTTTAGATTGAAGTATTTGCAATGCATCTTCATCAAACTCAGGTGCAATCAATACTTCAAAGAATATTTCATTGATAGCTTCTGCTGTTGCAATATCAATTGCAGCATTGGTTACCAATACACCTCCAAAGGCACTTTCAGGATCGCCTGCTAATGCTGCATTCCAGGATTCTTTGACAGTATTTCTGCTTGCAATTCCGCAAACATTGGTGTGTTTGATAATTGCAAATACAACTTCCTTTCCGGTTGATTGTTCATTAGAAAATTCACGAATCAGTTGTACCGCAGCATCTACATCAACTAGGTTATTGTACGAAAGTTCTTTACCATTTAACTGATTGAATAATTTGGATAAATCGCCAAAAAATATTGCTTGCTGATGTGGATTTTCTCCGTAACGCAAAATTTGTTTTGTAGAGGAAGTTTGAACCGCCGTATTATCTGGATTGAAATAATTATTAATAGCAATATCATAATTCATCACGACGTGAAATGCTTTTGCGGCATAGCTTTTACGCTGTTCTACAGTAGTAGTTCCGTCTTGCGTATTCAATATTTCTTCCAGTGTTACATAATCTTCTTTTGATGCAATTACAACTACATCTTTATAATTTTTTGCAGCTGCACGAATCATAGAGGGACCGCCAATATCTACTTTTTCAATGATTAATTTTTCATCAGAAGTGCTTTGCAAAGTTTCTTCGAAAGGATATAAATCCACAATCACCAAATCAATTTCGGGTATTGCAAATTGTTGCATATCATCCAAATGTGCATCATCATCTCTTTTACCCAAAATACCACCAAACACTACTGGATGAAGGGTTTTAACCCTGCCGCCTAATATAGAAGGATATGAAGTTAAGCTTTCAACGGGCACACAGGGAATATTGGCATTTTCTAAAAATGTTTGAGTACCTCCTGTTGAATAAATGGTAACTCCTTGCTCGTGTAATTTTTTTGCTAAAGGTGCTAAACCATCTTTGTAAAAAACAGAAATAAGTGCAGATTGAATTTTTTTATTCATGTAAATATTAGGTTTATGCAAGCTTTGTTAGAGGTTCATTACAAAAGCTCCTTGAGAAACTGTTGAATGATGCCGCAAATGTAGGCTGTCAGCATCTTTTTGCCAATAAGCAATTTTCCAAAATGGATTGGAAGAATCAAATACATACACGGGACAATCGAAGTATTGGTAAATGCGATTTAAATAAATCTTAGGATTTTTGGTAAATACAATTGCATTGAGTTTTATTTTTTGCTGCGTTTCTGGCATTTCAAATGTATCATCTACAATTAAAATATGTTTATTCCCATAGCTGATAATATGATTGCTAAACGTGAAATTATTTACTTTATCTGTTTCATTTATACGAAATAAAATTCGTGAAGGATTGATATGAAATTTTCTCAAAAAGACATCTTCTTTTAAAACACTATCACCCAAAAATTTACAATTTCTTCCCTGAATCAGATCTATTGCAGAATGATTGGAAACATTATACACCACAATTTTTGATTGATTGTTTTTTTCCAAAAAATCAATGCTTCGCAACAACGTAAAAAACAAAATACCAAATAAACCAATCATGATGCCACGATAGGATTTTTGTAATAACCATTCACTAATTCCTATAATAGCTATGAATAAAAATATTGCTTGAAGAGTAGTTATTTGCAAAGCGGACCAAACAGAAAAAGGCAATGCATCTACACCGCCAATTACATAGTTCATTAAAGCAACACCTGTACCAACTGTCTTACCAACAAATGCACCTACATAAGGAATATAATATGTTACAAGCAACAACAACGCATTGTACAGAATGAAGCCCGAAAATGGAACTGCAAAAATATTGGTGAATAAAAACAAAGTAGGGAATTGATGAAAATGATACAACACAATTGGAAGCGTTAATATTTGTGCAGATAATGTTACTGCATTCAAACTCCAAAGCCCTTTCAGTAATTTGTTTTTGAAATAAAACCAGTTGTTAATGTGCTTTTGAAATACAACAATACTTAATACTGCGCTGTACGATAATTGAAAGCCAACATCCCAAAAACTAAACGGATTAAGTAATAAAATCATAAATGCTGATGCTGCCAAACTATTGTACATATTGGTTCGCTTTCCCAAACTTTCACCAATTACAATGAACGCAAACATCACAGCACTTCGCATAATAGAAGGTGCAGCGCCTGCAATAAAACTAAAGCCCCACAACACAAATAAAATAACAAGCGGTTGTATAATTTTAGTGATTTTAAATTTCATCAATGGCTTAAATAAAAGCAGTAGTAAACCATAAATCATTCCCAAATGCAATCCACTTATTGCAATAATATGCACCACTCCTGTATTGCTGTATTGTTGCACCAAATCTCTGTCCAGATCGTCTCTATAACCTATCAATAAAGCTTCTGCAACGCTTAGTTCATTTTGGTCATGAATATTGTTTCGCAATATGGAAAGCACTTTTATTCTTGCGTTGATTAGTAATTCGTTGAACCAGTTTTTATCAGATGTTGGTAACAACATAAAACTTTGATCATTTACAAAAGCCTGGTAAGAAATGTTTTGAAAGGAGCAATAACGGGCATAATCAAATCCTCCAGGATTCCCGGAATTGGTAATAGGTTGCAGATTTTTAGCAAAAATAATTTGAGAGCCATAATGTAATAATGGCTTGGTAGTATCTTTTTTAAAATACAACAGAACATCGCCTACAATAGACTGCCATTTCCCATCAATATATAGAGCATCTGCCTTTGCCAATGCTTTGTAAGATTTTACCTTTTCCACCAAAGGTTCTTGTATGGTAAGTAAAACCGGAATATTATTTTGATATTGTTTGCCTATCCAATTTTGTTGGTGTTCGATATTTTTTTCAAAACTCAACAAACCGCCAAGTGCAGTTAATAGAATTGTAAATCCAAATCCGCTTACCCAACTCCATGAAAATTTTTTTGCTGTTGTTAGTAAAGCGTAAACTATAAGAAAAATCAAGCCAATAAAGCCTATTACTACAAACGGAAATCTTAAAATATTAAAATGGTACTGCAATAATATTCCCAATATTAAAGGCAGTAATAATCGTACTGCGGGAATTGTTTTTAATATAGATTTACCATAACGTAACACAAAGTAAATATATAATAAAAAAGCCATTCAAATTAGATTTAAATGGCGATAATTTAAACGATAGAAATATTATTTACTAAGGTGCATGCTTCTTTCTTTATATAAAGTTCTGAAATAAGGATCTCTTAAATCTTTGATGAAACGAATTGCTTCTCCTGTACTTTTCATTTCAGGACCCAATTCTTTATTGACACCCGGGAATTTATTGAAACTGAAAACAGGTTCTTTGATAGCGTATCCTTCCAGTTTTTTCTCCATGGTAAACTCAGTAAGTTTTGCTGCGCCCAACATTACTTTCGTAGCAATATTCAAATAAGGAATTTGGTAGGCTTTGGCAATAAAAGGCGTTGTTCTAGAGGCCCTTGGATTTGCTTCAATTACATACACTTTATCGCCTTTAACAGCAAATTGTATATTAATCAACCCCTTTATATTTAAGGCTCTTGCAATTTTTTCACTGTAAAATTCCATTGTTTCCACAATCAATGGTGTAAGGTTAAAAGCAGGTAAAACAGCGTTACTGTCTCCGCTATGAATACCCGCCGGCTCAATGTGTTCCATTACGCCCATTACATGAAAATTTTCTCCATCAAAAATCGCATCAACTTCTGCCTCCTGACAACGATCAAGAAAATGATCAATTAAAATTTTATTATCGGGGATGTGTTTTAAAATACTGATGCAGGCTTTTTCTACTTCTTCATCATTGATTACAATTCTCATTCTTTGTCCGCCTAATACATAACTCGGACGAACCAAAACCGGATAACCAACTTTATTGGCTACTTCAATTGCTTCTTCAGCAGTATAAGCTGTACCATAATCGGGATAAGGAATATTGAGTTCTTTTAATAAATCGCTGAAACGACCTCTATCTTCAGCAATATCCATATTATCAAAACTTGTACCTATAATTTTTATGCCTCTTTCGTGTAGCTTTTTAGAAAGTTTTAAGGCTGTTTGTCCGCCCAACTGCACTATTACCCCTTCAGGTTTTTCCAATTCAATAATTTCCCACAAATGCTCCCAATACACCGGCTCAAAATATAATTTATCGGCCATATCAAAATCTGTACTCACTGTTTCCGGATTGCAATTCATCATGATTGCTTCATAGCCACATTCTTTGATTGCTAACAAGCCATGTACACAGCAATAGTCAAACTCAATACCCTGACCAATTCTGTTAGGACCACTGCCTAAAACAATAATTTTTTTCTTTGAAGTAGGGGTGGATTCGTTTCCTTGTAAAAGCTTACTCATTGTAGAAGAATTGTGCAAATGTAAGGCTGCAAATTTTTTTTTGATGCCTTTTTTAAGATTACTTTAAAAATTAGTCTCAGAAAAAATACATTCCGCCTTAAAACGAATAGATTCAGTTTTTATCCCTTTTTCAATTGTTCAGCACTTGCTTCTAGGGCTTCATAAAATTCTTCGCCATATTTTCTGATTAAAGCCTCTTTTAAAAACATATAAACAGGTACTTTCAGTTTTTTTCCCAAGCTGCAAGCCGCAGCACAGAGGTCTTCACGGGGTTCGTAATTTATATATTCCAAATCCGGATCCTGCTTGCTTCTGCTGATTTTGATGGGAAATAAATGACAACTCAACGGTTTTTTCCAACCGATTTTTCCATCATTATAGGCTTGTTCAAATCCACATTGTATTACGCCACTTTTATCTTTGTAGCCATAAGCACAAATTTCATTATTAACGATTGGTGTTACCCAGCCAAACTCTCTGTCAAAAGTAAATTTTCCTTGTTCTTCAATAGTATCAATTCCCTCTTGTGTCAGGTAAGGTTTTACTATAGTGTAATATTTTTCAACTTCTAATTTTTCCCACTTTTCAAGTGGAGCTCCCGCATCTCCATCTTCGCAACATCCTCCTTTGCATTGTGTAAGGTCGCAAACAAACTGCTCCTCCAAAACTTCATCGCTGATTAATTTGTTGTCAATTGCAATCATAGTGTAGCAAATATAAAACTTACAAGACCTCAAAAACAGAAAATTTGTTGAACTCCTTTTAAAAAAAAGGGATAAGCATTTGTCTTAACTTAGCAAAAAATAGAAACTATGTATTCTACTATTTCTGCAGGCATCTCTATTCATGTTGAAACTTTTTATCAACCAGAATACAGCGATCCTGTTAATCAGGAATTTATGTTTGCATATAGAATAACCATAGAAAATTTCAACAACTTTACTATTCAATTATTATCAAGACACTGGGATATAAAAGATAGTAATGGCGAATGGAGAGAAGTTGACGGTGAAGGTGTTGTAGGCGTTCAGCCAATAATAGCCAACGGCAAACAATTTCAATATGTAAGCGGTTGTAATTTAAAAACTGAAATTGGGCAAATGCGTGGATATTACATTGTTGAAAATCAAAACAACAAAGAGCAGTTTAAAGTAATAATTCCAACATTCAATTTAATTGCACCGCACAAAAACAATTAATCTAATTTTTATTGGGGTTTATACTTTGCTTCTTCAAAAATTTCTTTGGCACTTTTATTTAATAGTTGTTGTAATGTAGCAGAACTATTCTTTTTCATCCATTTTTTTACAATTTGCCATCCGATAAATTGCCCAATAAATCCGGGGCTTTCGTCTCCCAAAGCTTGTGTATTTGGGGCATCGTTTAAATAATCTTTTATTAAATTAAAATCATTCACAAATAACAAATTATTTACTACAAAAAAACTCCAGATATTCGCTTCGTTTTTGTAACAACCGTCTAATTGTTGTTGAGTATAGCCGGTTGTAATACTATCAGGTGCATTAGGAACAAGAGCTTGCAAAATAAATAATCGTTTACCTGCTTCTATCATTTGCTGCACCAGTGGTTTGCCTAGACTTTTGTCTGGGTAGATGTCATCAATTAAAACTTTCATTGCATTGTTAGTAATGTATTGTTTATCAAACCTTCTGCTAATAAAAGTTGGATACATTTCTTGAATTCCTTGTTCTTTATAAACGCTATAATTACTTCCCAAAAAAAGTTGTAATCCAATACCAAGTATTGGCCCGTCTCGAAAAATACTACTGCCTCCGTTTTTTGTACTCAACATAAACATTGCATCCCACGGACCAATATAAGTAACAAGTTGTGTTGGTAATTGATAATTGGGGAAATAATATTTCATGAGCTTAAATCCTTGCTTTATTTCATTTTCAATTGGTGTAACATCGACATATAAAGATTGGCTTACTGTGTATATATTTCTATAGGCATTGATAAATAATTGTACATTTTTTAATACGCTATCCGGCTGAGGGTCACTTGCTAAAACATTTTGCAAAAAGTCAATATAAAATTGTTGGTACTTCACATAAAGCTGTTGCATTTCGGCATCCAAATGATTGGCATCTAAAGCAAAGAAATCTTTTTCAAATCTTTGCGTAGTCAGTTCAACCTTAATCTTTGAAACATCCGGAGTTTTTTTAGAATTGCTGCACGCAACAAGCGTAAGAAAGGTAAAGAGGGTAATAATGTATTTCATAATATGTTTTTAGTTGCGGGGCATTTCCTTTCAATAATCTAATAAAAAAATTGAATACACGAAATAACATTAAAAAGATGAAATCCAATTGTTAAGATGAAATTTGCATGCTATCGTATTAAATCATCAAATTTGTACTATGAAAATTTTCTTAGCCCAACAAAATTATCATATTGGAAATTTTGAAAGCAATACTGCAAAAATGATTGCAGCCATTGAATCTGCAAAATCGCAAGGCGGTGATTTAATTGTTTTCAGTGAGATGAGTGTTTGCGGTTACCCTGCAAGAGATTTTGTAGAGTTTAAAGATTTTATCGATAAATGTTACCAAAGTGTTGATATCATTAAACAATATGCCGATACCATTGGCGTGTTGATTGGTTCACCTGCAAGAAACCCAATTGTTGAAGGAAAAGATTTATTCAATGCTGCATTCTTTTTATACGAAAGCGAAATAAAAGCAGAAGTACACAAAACATTATTACCAACCTATGATGTGTTTGATGAATACAGGTATTTTGAACCGGCCTACAACTGGCAAGTAATCCCATTTAAAGGAAAAAAATTAGCTGTTACTATTTGTGAAGATATTTGGAATTTGGGTGACAATCCTTTGTACCGCATTTGTCCGATGGATCAATTGATGCAACAAGCACCGGATATGATGCTGAACCTTTCGGCAAGTCCGTTTGATTACACACATGATGAAGACAGGAAAGCAGTAATTAAAGCCAATGTTTTAAAATATAAATTACCATTGTTTTATTGCAACGCAGTAGGCAGCCAAACTGAAATTATATTTGACGGAGGTAGTTTAATATTTGATAAAAATGCGAATTTGGTAAAGTCATTTCCATTATTTCAGGAAGTAGTAGAAGGAGTAGAACTCAATGATGACGGATCTATCAGCGAAAAAATCATAGAGCCTGCAAACAGAGTACCCGACAAAGAATTAACTCCAATTGCATTAGAAGAAAATTTAAACATTGCACAAATACATGCAGCTTTGGTTTGCGGCATTAGAGATTATTTTACAAAGATGAATTTTACGAAAGCTATTCTTGGAAGCAGTGGTGGAATTGACAGTGCAGTAGTATTAGCTTTAGCTTGTGAAGCGATTGGTGCAGAGAATGTACGAGCAATATTAATGCCATCGCCATACAGCACATCGCATAGTATTGATGATGCGGTAGCGTTGAGTAAAAATTTAAAAAATCCTTACGACATTATCAGAATCGATGATATATATGAATCATTTTTATCAACGCTGCAGCCAATATTTAATGACTTGCCTTTTTCTTTAGCAGAAGAAAATATACAAAGCAGAAGCAGGGGAAATTTATTAATGGCAATAGCCAATAAGTTTGGCTACATTCTTTTAAACACAAGCAATAAAAGTGAACTTGCAACCGGCTACGGAACTTTGTACGGAGATATGGCAGGTGGGATTGGCGTGTTGGGTGATTGCTATAAATTACAAGTATATGCTTTGGCAAAACACATTAACAGAAAAGAAGAAATTATCCCATTAAATATCATTACAAAGTCGCCTAGTGCTGAATTAAGGCCTAACCAAAAAGATAGCGATAGCCTTCCAGACTATGAAACATTAGATAAAATTTTATACCAATACATTGAAAGAAGACAAGGACCCGATGAAATAAAGACGCAAGGATTTGATGCTGCATTGGTTGACAGAACTTTAAGAATGGTGAATAACAATGAATACAAGCGAAATCAGTTTTGTCCAATCATTCGGATAAGTCCGAAATCCTTTGGTGTAGGGAGACGCATGCCAATTGTAGGAAAATATCTAAACTAAATTAATCAATATTGTCGTGCACTACTAACACCGGAATGTAACTGTGAAAGACCATCATTTTAGTTTTGCTTCGATGAAATATTTTATCAACTACCGAATGATGTTTTGGAATAATCAATAATAAATCGATTGCATTGCTTTCAACAAAGTCATTCACTCCGTCAATAAAATTATCGTTTTGTGTATAATGGTATTGTGGATCATAGCCCTGAAACAAGGTGTTCAATGTAATACTTTCTGCAACTTCTGCCCCTACCAACTCTTTTTTAGTTTGATGTACATACAATACATGAAAAGCAGCTTTCGTGATATCTAATATTTCAGTGATGATATCAACAGGTGTTGTTTCATACACATCATGATAATCGGAGACTAATAAAATATTTTTGATCGGACTAAATTTTACAAACGGAGGTACAATAATTACTGGCAGTTCAATATGCTTTGCCAAATGCAATGTATTACTTCCAATCAATGCTTCTTCGGTAGCATTTGCACCCGTAATACCCATGATTACCAAATCGGCTTTTTCATTTTTGGCTACCTCTGTAATACCTATGATTACTGTATTATAGCTGTTCAGGATTAATAATGTAACATTGTTATTACACAATGGCTGTAGCTGATCTTTTAAATGCAGTAAAGCTATTTCGCTGTTTGTTTTTAAATCATTGATATTAATTAAAAATGGAACAGTTAAGCCATTATCCGTTGCAATGGGCAGCTCATAGGCATTGTATAAAATAATATTCCCACCATTAATTTGTTTGGCAAACTCAATCGCATAAACAGCTGCATTAAAAGCTGTTGGAGAAAAATCTACAGGCACTAAAATAGTCTTCATATGTTGTATTTTTTACAACATAAACGTCAAGTATATTCAGCGATAAAAAGATGATACTACACAATAAATAAAATGATTATTGTTATCTATAATGAAAGAGATATAAATCAGTTTTAAAAAGCAGAAAAGAGCTTTTAATTACAAGCTTTATCCGCACAACAACTGCTAGCAAAAGCTTCTGGCTTGGCTTTAAAAGCAAACCCCATTCCTAGAATATAGCCCATTGCTTCCTTTAGTGCATCATTGCTTTTAAATCCGGGATTGGTATTAATATCTGCATGCACTTCCATATCAACCGAATGTTCAATAAATAAATCACAAAGTTCATAGGCAACTTCAATGCTCTTTGCTACTTCAGCCAACATTCTTTCTTTAAGATGAAAACGTTGTGTTGTTTTTTCATTGTGGATATACATGAAGCCACCACTATGTTCTCTTAAAAAAACGATTACTGTTGCAAACTCAGTATCGGCGCCTTTTACCTGACTATCTGTGCCAATACAAACTTTTAAGCGAGTGCCTTTTGCAGTTTCTCGGATGATTGCTTCTTCCACTGCTTCCTTAATAGGTAATACAATGGATTCGCCGTTAAACTTTCTCCAACGCATAATTTTTAGGTTTCTCTAAGTTAAGCTGTATCTATAGCAATAACTATTATTTAATTGTTAACATGGCTGAATAAGCCAAAGTTTTATAAAATAATACTGTATTGAAAAATTGAACATCGGTTTAACTTTGAAGCCAAATTATATTAATTATTCGTATGAATCCTGATTTGCAACCCACTGATTTATTTAATGATTTTGTAACGCTTGTTCCCCTTCAACAAAATGATTTTGATGCATTGTATGCAGTAGCTTCTGACCCGTTGATATGGGAGCAACACCCCAATCCTGACAGGTACAAACAAGATGTATTTGCAAACTATTTTAAAGGGGCTATGGAATCCGGAGGGGCAATGCTGATAAAAAATAGCAGCAACAATGAAATCATTGGCAGCAGCAGGTTTTATAATTATAATGCAGAAAAAAGTTGCATCAATATTGGTTATACTTTTTACGCCAGAAGTTGTTGGGGTAAGCCATTCAACAGATCTACAAAAAAATTAATGATTGAATACATTTTACAGTTTGTAGACAATATTTACTTTCAGGTTGGTGCTCAAAACTTTCGTTCACAAAAAGCAATGGAAAAATTGGGTGCTCAAAATATAGGGCAAGAAGAGGTTGCTTATTATGGTGAAGCAAGTAAGCTCAATTATATTTATTTGATTACAAAAAGCATCTGGGAAATCCAATAAATTAATATTCAATTCTTACAAACTTAGTATTCAATAAAAATAAAGCTGTAATCAAATTTGGCAACCAACACAACCAAGCCAAATAAGGATAAAATACTTCAAAAGGTAATCCACTGGCAAAGCCAATTCCTAAACCGGTTCTCAATGTTACAGCTGCAAATGTCAATGCAAAATTAATAAAAATCCATTTGAAATGATTTGCTACATTTCCTTTAATTATAGAGGTATAAGCCATTATTCCTGTTACAAACCATAATATCGAAAGTGTGCCAAAGCCATAATGAGATATAGTTCCACCAAAGGAATAAAAGGACATCAAAAAACCACTGATAGAGCCAATTAGAACGGATAAAAAATAAATCTTACCTATTAAGCGATGTACTTTTGGTTTTTGTATTCTCAAAGATTTTCTGAATTGAAAAGGACCTAGAAGCAATGCAATCATAGAAGAAAATACATGTGTATAAATACCAAAAGAATGTGCCTGAAAATTTTTTTTCATAGCAGGATGAACTGCTATCCCCAATTCTAAAAATCCATAAATGAATACTGCATACGCAGCAACAGAAATTGATAATATGAAAATGAGAGATTGTAGTAATTTCATTTAAAAATAAAAACTTTATTGTAGAATAATTTTTTATTGTATTACAATATTAAATCAAATTATTGTTAGTTTACGATTGATTAGATTAATCTAAGTTTTGTAATTTTTTTTGAATAACCAGGAAGTCTAAATGCTACATATAAAAAATAAAAATTGCAAGTAAAAAGAAAGCAATTGCATGTTTTCCCAATTTCATAAACGAAGTTTCTAAAATCGTTGATTGCCCTATTTTGGTGAAAATACTTTTACGGCCCTATGACACACATACCAAGAGTTATCATTGTATTTGTCTTTTTATTCAATATTTTAAGTTCATCAGCACAGCAAGAAAAACCGATAAAAGATAGTTTTGAAACTTACATAAAACATTTACCTGACATTACTGTAGTAAGTAAAAACAGCAAAAGTGATTTACAATTATTACCCGAAATTGTTGGGACTTCAATTTACGCCGGGAAAAAAAGTAGCCTTGTAATTGTAAATAATATTCAAGGAAATGTGGTAATGAATAATATGCGTCAAGTACTGGCAAAAGTACCCGGAATTCATATTTGGGAAAGTGATCCCAGTGGTATTCAAATTGGAATTGCAGCAAGAGGATTGAGCCCTAATCGAAGTTGGGAATTCAATATCAGGCAAAATGGATATGACATCGCAGCGGATCCATTTGGATATCCTGAAGCCTACTACAATCCGCAATTACAAGGTGTACAGAGAATTGAAATTATCAGGGGTCAGGGCTCTTTACAATATGGACCACAGTTTGGCGGAATGGTAAATTATATTTTAAAAAACGGTAGCGAAATCAATAAAAAATTTCAGTTAGAATCATATCAAACAATTGGCAGCAATGGTCTTTTTAATTCCTTTAATGCAATTAGTGGGAAATTAAAAAAAATAAATTTCTATTCTTTTGTTGATCATCGCAATGGAAATGGGTGGAGAGAAAACAGCAACTATCGCTCTAATGCAGGCTTTACAACAATGACCTTCAAGCCTACTGCAAATTTGTCAATTACGGCAGAAACAATGTTGTCACATATCAGAAGCCAACAACCGGGTGGATTAACAGATAATCAATTCAACGAAAACCCAACCCAAAGTTTAAGAAATAGAAATTGGTTTGATATTGTCTGGACTACTCCTGCATTTATAATCAATTATTCATTCAATAAAAACACAACATGGAACACAAAAATATTTGCAACCATGGGTGATAGAAATAGTGTAGGTAATATCAATTCAATAAACATTAGAGATAGTATTAATTCAATAACCAATACTTATAGCAACAGAATTTTGACAGCAG
The DNA here is from genome assembly GCA_947456805.1 of Chitinophagaceae bacterium. Lineage (GTDB taxonomy): Bacteria > Bacteroidota > Bacteroidia > Chitinophagales > Chitinophagaceae > UBA1930. The sequence goes on from CANGTN010000003.1 coordinate 44,045, forward strand.
ATAAATATAGAAACTATGGAATAGAAAGCCGGTTTATTACAAACTACATTTTATTCAAAACAAACACTACTCTTTCTTCAGGTATTCGTTTTTATCGTGGTAATACATCAAGAAATGCAAATGGCAAAGGGACTACAGGATCTAATTACGATATGACCGCAATAGATAAATATCCACAAGATTTAAAATTTCAATCAAATAATATTGCTTTTTTTATTGAGCAAATTTTCAGGATAAATGATAAATTATCCATTATCCCAGGCGTGAGATATGAGTGGTTAGAAGGAAGGGCAAATGGAAGAAATGGATTTGATATAAATGGAGCAGACATATTTGTTCAAAATATCAAAAGAAGTAGAAGCTTTATTTTATATGGTATTGGAGCAGAATATCATCTTGGTGAAAATACCGAGTTTTACAGTAACCTATCACAAGCGTACAGACCCATTCAGTTTGCTAATTTACAAGCACAACCAACAACAGATTTAATAGATCCGAATTTAACCGATGCAAACGGTTTCAATTTTGATTTTGGTTATAGAGGCAAAATTGGTTCATATATTCAATTTGATGTTGGTATTTTTTACCTCGATTACCGAAATAGAATTGGAATTATCAATAATACATTAACAAGCAATCGAATCATTACTAATGTAGGAAACAGCATTAGTAAAGGGATAGAAAGCATGATTGAATTTAATCCAATAAAAGCTTTGAAATTAAAAAGTAATTTTGACGCATTATTATATACTTCTTACAGTTTCACCAAAGCGTATTATACCAATGATTATAATGATGCAAACATCAAAGGCAAAGCCCTTGAAAATGCACCTGAAAACATTGTAAGAACGGGAGTTAATTTATCATATAAAAAAATACAATTGGCTTGTCAGCATAGTTATGTAGACAAAACATTCAGCGATGCAAACAATACAATAATGGCATCGGCAAATGGACAAATTGGTTTGATACCATCCTATCATCTATTTGATTGCAATTTTCAGTTTCAATTTTATAAATATTTTCAATTTAAATCAGGCATCAACAACCTGTTCAATAAAAATTATTTCACAAGAAGATCAGGTGGATATCCCGGTCCCGGAATTTTACCGGGTAATGGAAGAACCTATTTTATTACTGTCGCTTGTAAAATTTAACTACTGCTCTGCACTTGTTTTTCTTGAATATTACAGTTCAAATAACTACAAAGAGATATTAGTAACCTCTGAAGTAAATAGTATCTTCACAACAATTAAGAAATTAAATTGTTATAACTGACAAATACAATTAGAAAATGAGATTGAATACTAGTTTACTGTTGTTATTATTAATTACTTTATCCAATAAATCTTCCGCTCAAAACATGGGTAAGCTTAGCGGAACCCTTATCAATAAAACATCTCAGCAAGTGTTGTCAGGATTAACTGTTCAGGTTGCTCCGGGAAACAACAAAATCATTTCTGATTCTTTGGGTAAATTCAGATTTACACAACTCAAGCCTGGTTCATATAGCTTAACCATCTCCGGTGTGAATATTCAAACAAAAGTTTTGAACAATATTGCTGTTACAACTGGTAATGAAAATTATTTACAAATAGAATTGGATGATGCCATTAATCAATTAAAAAATGTAGTGGTTACCGGCAGAAAAAATTCAGCCAAAGCTGCAACATTAGAGAGTCCGTTAAGTATTCAACGTCTTACCACAGAAGATATCAGAGCCAATCCCGGCGGTTCTTTCGACATCAGCAGGGTTATACAATCACTACCAGGTGTTGGCGGTGGCGCATCAGGTGGTACTTACCGAAATGACATCATAATCAGAGGAGGTGCACCAAGTGAAAATGTTTTTTATTTAGACGGCATTGAAGTGCCTATCATTAATCATTTTGGTACACAAGGCAGCGGTGGCGGACCGAAAGGGATTTTAAATGTGTTGATGATTGAAGATGTAAAATTAAGTTCCTCTGCTTTTGATGCCAAGTTTGACAACACATTGAGCAGCGTTTTTCAGTTCAAACAAAAAAATGGCAACCCCAATAAATTACAGGGAAATATCCGCATCAGCCTTACAGAATCAGCACTTACATTCGACGGACCATTATCTAAAAAAACTACTTTCATTGCTTCTGCAAGAAAAAGTTCTTTAGGTTTGTTAGCGAAGGCACTCAACTTTTCATTTCTTCCCAAATACTCCGACTTCCAGTTCAAAACTTCCACACGTATTGACGATAAAACCACGTTGACAATTTTAGGTATTGGTGCTATTGACAATTTTAGTTTTATCACTGCCGAGAAAATTACTGCCGAAAATCAATATGATTTAAACAGCAATCCATTTATTGATCAGTGGAGTTATACAGTAGGCGCTACCATCAAAAGATTAATACCAAATGGTTACTGGAATTTGAGTGTAAGCAGAAATGCACTGGACAATGTGCTTGATAAATATGAGAATAATCAGAACCCAACAGAAAGTACACGTACATTAAAAATTAACAGTAACGAAACTGAAAACAAATTAAAATGGGATGTAACAAAAAATTTAAATAGCATCACTTTGAGTTATGGAGTAGTAACCCAATACGTTCAATTTACCAATAACTTTTACCAGTTATTTAGAAAAGGAATGGTTGATGCTTTAGGTCAACCTCTGCTTCCAATTGAGTTGAAAAGCAATACCAGCAGTAATTTCATCAGATATGGCGGTTTTGTACAAGCCGGCACAAGATTGCTGAATGATAAATTATCTTTAAGTGGCGGGCTTCGTGTTGATGCCAATAGTTTAGACAACAGTGAATCAAATCCGTTACAACAATTAAGTCCGAGAATCAGTGCAAGTATTGCATTATCATCTCAAGTTAAATTCAATGCGAGCTATGGTATTTATTACCGTCTTCCAAGTTATACGCAACTTAATTTTAGTAATGCAAGCAACAATGAAAGAACGAATCCCGGAAAATATATTCAAAGCACACACTATGTTGCAGGCTTCGAATATTTACCAAAAAACACCACTCGCTTTACAGTAGAAGGATTTTACAAATCATACAATAATTATCCTGTCAGCATCAATGACGGCATTAGCCTTGCAAATAAAGGAACTGAAGCAGGTGCCATAGGTAATGAACCAATTGTACAAACCGGAAAAGGAAGGGCATATGGTTTTGAATTATTTGCACAACAAAAACTAACCGATAAATTATTTGGTGTTTTTAGTTACACATTATACTGGAGTGAATTTACCGGAATTAAAAATAGTTATGCTCCTGCAAGTTGGGATAACAGACACCTTATCAGCATGACTGCAGGTTACAAGCTTCCTAAAAATTGGGAGATTGGATTGAAATTTCGTTACCAAGGTGGTGCACCTTACACACCTTATGATGAAGCAACAAGCAGAAGAAATTTTTTGACTAGTGGTACAGGAACTTTTGATTACCAAAAAATCAATACGCTTAAATTACAATCATTTAATTCGGGTGATTTAAGGGTTGATAAAAAATGGAATAAGAAAAAAATTACTTACGATTTCTTTGTTGATATTTCCAATTTTTATTCTGCAAAATCTGTGGGAGTTGATTCTTACACATTCAAACGCAATGCAGATAATACAGCATTTTTAACAACTGACGGACAACCAATAAAGCCCGATGGAAGCAATGCAATTCCCATGTATTTGATTAATGAACAAACTACTTTGTTGCCAACAATTGGTTTGATTATTGAGTTTTAATAATTTGAATAATAGTTTTGTTAATTGCTAAAAACATATTTGATTAAGATTGGATTTTAAACCCCTTTCAAATAAAAGAAACAAAATAATTGTAGAATCCACGATTAATCTTTGTTTAGAAAAAGCAGGGTAATGCTGGACACAACCTAAACACATTGCCAAATGGAGTTTTGCAACCGATGGCTGGCATTGCCCTTTGGCAAAAAACAATTTGATTGTTAATAGAATATTTCATTATACAATAGCCGCAAAAGATGTATCTTTTAGTTTTAATTTCTGGAGTGCTTATAATAAAATTGAAACAGAGAAGTTACTTGAAATTACCTTGGGGGATAGCAGAAAAACGTCTTTCACTTTTGAAAGCAATAAGGCTGCAACTATTTATAAATATGTTAGCAATTGTTTTCTTGTATTCCCTTTGCTAATGAATAGATGCTAAAAAAGCATTAAACAAAAAGCAGTCCTTCTATCACACTAACAAAGCTCCCAGTAATAAATACCGTTTACATCAGAATATGTATTGCAATATTTTTTGCAACTTTTTGTTGATTTCGTTTTCCACAAAAAACTTCATACTTACCAATTTATATTAAATTGCTTCTTCAAATTCCTATATGAAAAAAATTTGTCTTGCCCTAGTGCTATTAAGTGTCGGTATTCCTTTTGTATTTGCACAAAAATTTTCTGAACAAACGCCCGCTGCAATTCACTGGGCAGATAGTGTTGCCAACACTTTAACACCCGAGCAAAAAATTGCTCAACTAATGATTATTCGTGCTCACAGCAATCTTGGACAAGATCATATAGATCAGGTAACCAACTTAATTAAAAAATATAATATAGGTGGTTTATGCTTTTTTCAAGGTGGTCCTGTAAGGCAAGCAACACTTACAAATTACTATCAAAACATTGCCAAAACCCCACTCATGATTGCCATTGACGGAGAATGGGGATTGGGCATGCGATTAGATAGTGTGATTAATTTTCCTCGTCAGTTAATGATGGGCGCAATTGCCGATGCGCAACTGGTTTATCAGTTTGGAAAAGCTGTTGGGCAACAATGCAAACGAATGGGGATACAGGTAAATTATGCTCCCGATGTTGATGTAAACAACAATCCCAACAACCCCGTTATCAACGACAGAAGTTTTGGAGAAGATAAACACAAGGTTGCATTATTTGGCATTCAATATATGAAAGGAATGCAGGACATGGGCGTAATGGCATGTGCCAAACACTTTCCAGGACATGGTGATGTTGCAGTGGATAGTCATTTTGATTTGCCCGTAATTAATAAATCAAGAGCTCAATTAGATAGTCTGGAATTATACCCATTCAGAGAATTAATTAAAGCCGGTGTTGGCAGTATGATGATGGCTCATTTGTACATTCCTTCAATTGACAGCACCGCTAATCAGGCTACCTCATTGTCTAAAAAAAACGTAACTGATTTATTGAGAAATGAGCTGGGTTACAACGGACTTACTTTTACCGATGCCCTTGAAATGAAAGGCGTTGCGAAATTTTATCCTGCGGGTGAAGCTGCAGTTCAGAGTTTGATTGCGGGAAACGATATGTTGTGCTTGCCGGGTGATTTAGCCAACAGTATTCAAAAAATTATGGAGGCAATTGCTGTCGGAAAACTTACACAAGCAGATGTAGATGCTAAACTAAAAAAAGTATTGATCAGCAAATACCATTTGGGTTTACATACAAACACACCAATTGCATTGGATAATCTTGCAGAAGATTTAAATGCTGCAACAAATGCTATCAAACAAAAACTAAGCGAACAAGCGCTTACATTATTGCGACTAGAAAATAAAAAATTATTGCCGCTATTATCAAAAAAGAAAATTATTTACGTTGGTATTGGTATCAATCAAATGAATGCATTTGCAGCCGAACTAAAAGAAAACTACAATGCAAAGATTTTGTTGATGGATTATAAAGACTCAGCTTCGCTGAACAATATTCTTAAAAAAATAAAAGGCAAAAAGAAAACAATTATTGTAGGCTTACACAACTATAATCGTAGACCAGCCAACAACTTTGGCTTAAGCAAAGATGCTGTTACATTATTACAGGCAGTAGAACAAAAGAAGAATGCTATTGTATTTACATTCGGAAATCCGTATGCTATTAAAAACTTTTGCAGTGCACAAAATTTAATTGCATGTTATGAAGATGATGCCTTTACACAACTTGCTGCTGTTGCCTTATTACAAGGGAAAATCAATGCAACAGGAAAACTTCCGGTAACAGTTTGTGAACAAATACCTTTCGGTACCGGCATTACAACTAAAGCCAACTTCAATTACACAACACCCGAATCAGTTGGATTAAACGGTACAAAATTAAATGCAATTGATACGATTGCCAATAGAGCAATTGCCAATGGAGCAATGCCCGGCTGCGTTATATTGGTGGCAAAAAACGGAAAGGTTGCATTTCATAAAGCGTATGGCTATACTAACTTTGATAAGCAACAAGCAGTTACACCCGACATGGTATATGACCTTGCATCAGTAACAAAAATTTCTGCTACAACTCTTGCTGTGATGAAGTTGTACGAAGAAAATAAAATTGATTTGGATAAAACTTTAGGTGATTATTTATTCTGGACCAAAAGCACAGACAAAGCTCCTTTGAAAATAAAAGATATCCTTTTGCACCAAGCCGGATTAACTCCGTTTATTCCGTTTTATAAAGAAGTAATTGACAACAACGGCGTTCCTAAAAAAGATTTTTTTGCGGCAAGTTTTAGTTTAAATTTTCCGGCAAGAGTTGCAGAAAATCTATACTTACGAAAAGATTATCAAGATACTTTGTACAAACGTATTTTGAGTAGTAAACTATCTGCACCAAACAAGTATGTGTATAGTGATAATGATTTTATTTTTTTAGGTAAAATTGTTGAAAGCCTCACAGGAATGGGATTACAAGAGTATGTAAGAGAACAATTTTATTTGCCCATGCAAATGATGACTACGACTTTTAATCCGAGAGAACACTACACAACAGAATCAATTACACCAACTGAGTTAGAAAAAAATTTTCGTAATCAATTACTGCATGGAGATGTACATGACGAAGGTGCAGCGATGTTTGGAGGTATTGCAGGACATGCAGGATTATTCAGCAATGCATATGATTTGGCAACTATATATCAAATGTTGTTGAATGGCGGAACAATGAATGGAGTAACATTTTTGCAAACTGCAACCATAGAAAAATTCACAGCATATCAAACTGATGACAGTAGAAGAGGATTGGGTTTTGATAAACCTGAAAAAGATAATGCAACCCGTAAAGAACCTTATCCCAGCAAATCTGTTTCTGCTGAAACCTTTGGCCACACAGGATTTACAGGCACTTGTGTTTGGGTTGATCCAAAAGAAGAATTGATTTATATTTTTCTTTCCAACAGAGTAACTCCTACACGAGCCAATAATAAATTAGGACAGTTGAATGTGCGACCAAATATTCAGGAAGCAATATATCATGCGTTAAAATAAAATAATTATCGTAAAACCATTTGTCTGTCTGCATCTAAACGAAGCAAAATAAACAACAATATGGTAAAAGTGAGCAACGATGATCCACCATAACTAATGAGTGGCAATGGAATTCCGATGATGGGAAACAACCCAATTGTCATACATACATTTACCGTTATATGAAAAAACAAAATACTCGCAACGCAATAGGCATATACCCTACTGAATGTGCTTCGTTGCCGTTCTGCAATTCTTACAATTCTAAATAACAGAAAAAGGTATAACCCCAAAAAAATTGCACACCCAACAAAACCAAAAGCTTCGCCAAGTGAAGTAAAAATAAAGTCAGTATGTTGTTCGGGTACGTACTTACCCCTTGTTTGTGTTCCTTTCAAAAATCCCTTACCCCAAAAACCACCAGAACCAATAGCAATCATGCTTTGGCGCACATTGTAATCATCTGTTTTTTTGGGTGGCTTGCTACTTTTTTGGGCTTTTTTATTTTGAGAGCAATCATATTCTTTACCCACCATGCTATAGATTCTTGTACTTTGGTAACATTCGAATGTATTATTGAAAATATATGGCACAACAAAACGTTGAATGCCTACACAAATCATCCAAATAGAAATAATAATTGGCAATAGGTTTTTCTTTCGTTTAATCTGCCTGCGTAAAGTATAAACTGTAATTGCCGCAATAATAGTCAACACAACTGCCAAAATATTGGGTTCAATTAATAGCGTTGCAACTACCAAAACTGCAAATGAAAAACTAATAACCAATATACCCGGCGGAAGTCCTTCTCTGTACATTACAATAAAAAAGGTGAGGTAAACCAATGCCAAGCCAAGCTCATGTTGTGCAATAGATAAAACAGCCGGCATTAAAGCAATAGCTGTAGCAATAATTTGTGATTTCAATTTTGTAAAATCTGTTTCTTGGCTGGAAAGAAATTTGGCTATAGCAAGTGAAGTAAATACTTTACACAATTCGGCAGGTTGTAAATTAAAGCCTCCGCCCAATGGTATCCAGCTTTTGCTGCCGCTGATATTTTTTCCAATAACAAATGTTGCAAGCATTAATACAATTCCAAATACGTACATGAGGTTAGCAAATGCAGTAAATAATTTACTGTCTGCCAATAAAATAAATGTTGCAAGCACTATACAAATCCCCGAAAAAATAACTTGTTTACTATAATTAGTTTTCCCACCAATGAAACTTTGAAAAGCATCAATTCCTGGTTTATACTCTACCATAAAAATGCAAAGAATACCAATACCAACTAAAATGGCATATAACCACATTACAGTAGCATCAAAACCTTGTGTACTATTTTTATTTCTATCGTTCATTATCTTTTTGGCTTTGCATTTTTCTTCAAACTATTTTTCTTATAGGTATTAGGTAAAATAGCAGTAGATTTTTTTTTGTTGTTTTCTGTATCTTTTGCAGGAATATTTCCCGGAAGTCCTTCTTGTTGCGAATTAGAAGGTGCAACCTCTTCCTCAACAGAAGTGCTGTCTTCCTCAATCGGTTCTTCAACAGGTTTTAGTTTTGCCCGCTTAATTGAATCAATACGTTCCAATGCTATTTGCATTTTAAGTGGAATCAAATTGGTTTTGGTCATAGATTCAACTTTGTCTTTTCTTTCTTTGCCCGCAATAGAATCTCTCAAGTATTTTTCAATTAACAAGCTGGCAATTGGACCGGAATAAGTAGCGCCAAAACCGGCATTTTCGCAAATTACAGCAATTGCAATTTTTGGATTTTCCCTTGGGGCAAATGCGCCAAAAAATGAATGGTCTTTTTGTTTAACTCCTTTATCATAGTTTTCAACTGTTCCTGTTTTCCCGCAAACGGTAATACCTTCAATTTTAAATCCGCTTCCTGTACCAAAATCCATAACAGCTTGCATTCCATCTTGTACAGCATCGAAAACAGTATCTGCAATGCCTTTTGTATAATGTTTTTCTTTGAATTTTTCTAGTAACCCATATTCATCCCCTCCATCAATTGAGTCAATTAAATGAGGCGTGTAATACCAACCTTTATTAGCAATGGTAGACATTACATTGGCAAGTTGCACAATAGTAGTTTCTACTTCTCCCTGCCCAATTGAATTACTGATAATGTTACAAGTTTGCCATTTGCTGCCATGTTTTTTTCTATAATATTTTGAAGTAGGTAGATTGCCTCTTTTTTCAGAAGGCAAATCAACACCTAGTTTATTCCCCAATCCAAAAGAGGAAGCATATTGATTAAAAATAATTAATCCACTATCTGCACTGCCAAATTTTGGTTGGTCTAGTGTTCTTCTAAAAACTGTTGCAAAATAGGTATTACAACTATGTGCAATTGCTTCGGTAAGTTTAAATGTGCCCGGGTCTAAACACTTTGGCTTTCCTGTGCCGCAGCCTAAGTAGGCTCCCGTACACCCAATAGTTGAATTAACATCAATTATCCCTTCTGCCAAACCAATCATACCAACCATGGTTTTAAATGTAGAGCCCGGAGAGTATTTTGAACCGATTGTTCTATTAATTAAAGGCGAACGGGGATCTAATAATAATTCTCCTAAATGTTTTTTTCTTTGACTACCGGTAATATAATTTGGATTATAGTTTGGGGCACTTACCATACACAATACGCCTCCCGTTTTTGGATTAATGGCAACAATACTTCCTACTTTATTGGTCATCAATTTTTCACCAAGTTGTTGCAATTCTACATCTATACTTGAATATAAATTTTTTCCGGCAACAGCAGCAGTATCATATTCTCCATTTGCAAAAGAACCTTGTATCCGGCTTTTATTATCGCGAATTAATTGTTTGATACCTCGCTGACCCATTAGTATTTTTTCATAACTGCGCTCTAGTCCGGTATAGCCGGCATAGTCGCCCATTTCATAACCTTCATCTTTATGTCTTCTTAAAAAGCCGGTATCAACTTCTTGTATGTATCCTAAAATATTTCCTCCAACATTGTAGGGATATGTTCTGATACTTCTTTCTTGCAATACAAAGCCGGGGAATTTATATAAATTTTCATTTACTTTAGAATACATTTCAGGAGAAAGCAAGGCTTCAAAAACACTTGGCTTTACGGCTGTATTTTTAAAAATGATGTCATGAATTCTTTTTTTGTAACTAGCTGTATCAATATTGAGTAATGCACAAAATGCAGCTGTATCAATACCTTTAGCCTCATTGGGTGTTACCACCAAATCAAACATGATACTGTTTTCTAAAATAGCCCGTTTTTTTCTGTCAAAAATAATTCCTCTGTCAGGATAAATTACCTTTCTGAAAATAGCATTATTTCGAGCCAGAATATCATACTTACTCGAAAAAATTTGGAGGTGAATTAACTGACCAATAATTACAATAAATACCAATACAAAAATGATTTGTATGCTTCTGCTTCTGCTTTGATTGTAAACCGACATATGTATATACGAAGTATGGAAAGTGAAGTACTTTGTAGTAATACAAAATTGATGAATGCGCAGGGATATAACAATAGTTTTTTTGTAAAAAGTTATTAATAGGTGTTAATAATGTCAATGACATTTTGCGGTTATTGTAACATCAATTAAAAAAACATTTAATCCTGTATTCAAAAGGTTACGTTTTTTATAAGAAAATCCAATACAATACTTGCCACAAAATCATTTTACTGTATTTTCACGGCTCAATTTTTAAAGCGCAACAGATAATATTATGGCAGAAGTTATTTTAATGCCCCGTTTAAGTGATACCATGACAGAAGGCGTAATTGCAGCATGGCATAAAAAAGTGGGTGATATTGTAAAAAAAGGAGATGTTTTAGCAGAAATTGAAACTGATAAAGCGACCATGGAATTAGAAAGCTATCAGCAGGGAACATTGTTGCATATTGGCACACCAATTGGGGGGAAACTACAAGTGAACGATTTATTAGCAATAATAGGAAATGCGGGGGAAGATGTAACAACTTTGATAGCACAACACAATGGTGTTAGCAAGGTTCATGTTGAAGCTCCAAAAGAAGAAAGTTCTAAAGCTGAAACTCCTGTGGCTACAGTGATAGCGTCTACTATTGATGTTAGTAAAATGGATGAAGTGGTTTTGATGCCACGCTTAAGTGATACCATGACCGAAGGAGTTGTTGCAGGCTGGCAAAAAATGGTGGGCGATGTAGTAAAAAAGGGGGAAGTGTTGGCTGATATTGAAACAGATAAAGCCACCATGGAATTGGAAAGTTACAAAGACGGAGTTTTATTATACCAGGGTGCTCAAGCTGGAGAAAAAATATTGGTAAATGATTTGCTGTGTATTATTGGGAAAGAAGGATTAGATGTAAATGCAATTGTTGACGCAGTTAAAGGTGGTGCAAGTGTTGCTTCTGAAAGTCCAAAAATAGAAAATGAGAATACCGAAAGTACTAAGACAGAGAGTCCAACATTAGAAACTCCGAAGGTAGAAGTTGTTAACGAAGGAAGAATTTTTGCTTCGCCATTAGCAAAAAAATTAGCAAGCGATAAAGGGATTGATTTAAAATATGTAAAGGGAAGTGGAGACAATGGCAGAATTACAAAAAGTGATGTAGATGCCTATACTCCTCAGACTAAAACTCCAACAACCACACCTGCACAAATTACTACTCCGGTTGTAACCTATGCCACTGGAACGGTGAGTTTTGATGAAGTTCCTGTAAGTCAAATGCGTAAAGTAATTGCAAAGCGTTTGAGCGAAAGTTTATTTACAGCTCCACACTTTTATTTGACTATGAGTGTTGATATGGATGCAGCTATTGCAGCAAGAGGCGTTTTAAATGCAGATGGGAAAACTAAAATTAGTTTTAATGATATGGTGTTGAAAGCAACAGCATTGGCATTAAAAGTTCATCCAAAAATTAATACTAGTTGGCTGGGTGATAAAATAAGATACAATCACCATGTCAATATTGGTGTTGCAGTTGCTGTAGATGAAGGTTTATTAGTTCCTGTTGTTCGTTTTGCTGATACATTGAGTTTCAAACAAATTAATGCACAAGTAAAAGATTTTGCACAAAAAGCTAAGGATAAAAAACTACAGCCTTCAGATTGGGAAGGAAGTACATTCACCATTAGCAATCTTGGTATGTATGGTATTGATGAATTTACTGCAATTATTAATCCTCCTGATGCTTGTATATTGGCTGTTGGCGGTATTAGCCAAGCACCGGTTGTAAAGAACGGAGCTATTGTGCCAGGAAACATTATGAAATTGACCTTAAGTTGCGACCACAGAGTAGTAGATGGCGCTACAGGTGCTGCGTTTTTACAAACGCTGAAAAGCTTTTTGGAAGAGCCTTTGAGAATGTTGCTGTAATATTTTCAAATTGAAATAAAGAAAAAAGGCTACCAAATTGGTAGCCTTTTTTAGGACAATTCATTGATTAAAATTCAGTAGTAAAAGAAAGATATTTCAAAAATTCATTTTTCTTGTCTTCGTTTTTAAAAACACCGCCATAAAATGCAGTGATAGTGCTACTGGTATCGTCTTCTACGCCTCTGCTTGCAACACATAAATGCTTTGCATCAATGATTACGGCAACATCTTCTGTTTCTAATATTTTTTGTAATTCAGTACCAATTTGATTGGTCAATCGTTCTTGTACCTGAGGACGTTTTGCAAAATATTCTACCAATCTATTTAATTTACTTAAGCCAATTACTTTACCACTGCTGATATAAGCAAGGTGGGCTTTTCCAACAATTGGTACAAAGTGATGTTCGCACGTACTATAAAAAGATATGTTTTTTTCAACCAACATTTCCTGGTACTTATACTTGTTTTCAAACAATGCCATTTTAGGTTTGTTTGCAGGATTTAACCCCTGAAAAATTTCTTTGATATACATTTTTGCAACCCTATGTGGTGTACCTTTTAAGCTATCATCAGTTCGGTCTAAACCCATGATGTCCATAATGCTTTCAAAGTGTTTTTCAATTGCTTTTATTTTATCACTATCCGACATATCAAAAGCATCTGCCCTCATAGGAGTATCAATACTTGTACTAATGTGGTTATCGCCAATTTCATCTATCATAATATCACTTAATTCAATGTTTATATCATTTTTATGCGGGGTATTCAACATAGTTTCTTTCTGTTTCATATAGTCGTATTTGAAGTTCTAAATCCTTATCCAGCTTGGCTCTCAGCAAATCAAAAATAACAACTGCTATATGCTCAGCGGTAGGGTTTAAGTGTTTAAATTCTTTAGTATCGAGGTTTAAATTTTTATGATCAAAGCGATCAAGTATTTCTTCTTTTATAAGATCGCTCAATACCTTCATATCTAACACATAACCAGTATCTTGGTTCGGTATTCCTACAACTTTAACAATCAACTCATAGTTATGACCGTGAAAGTTTTTATTGTTGCATTTACCAAAAACCGCTGCGTTTTTTTCATCGGTCCATGCATCATTGTTTAAACGATGTGCTGCATTAAAATGTTCCTTACGATAAATGGCAACTTTATTCATTACTGATGTTATAATAGATTTATTTTTTCAATGACAGAATTTTTTATTTAAATAGAATCAGATCTGGTTATCAGAAATGAAATATAAACAAACAAAAATTCTTGTTATTAATTTACAGGTACTGCGGCAAAAGTGTGTTGCTCAAGTGTCCCGGAATTGAAGAGAACCATAAAATTGATAACAATCCTGAAATAAATTTAGTGATACAATACTACTAATATTATAGTGTATGAATAACGATTTTAAAAAGATTTAGTTCATTATAACGAAAAATTATCCAAAATACTCCACATAAATTCTTGGCGTTTCGTATAATTTAATGCAATGTAACTGAACAGAATCGGGTAAACAGGGCGCTAATTGCTGCCAAATAGCTATTGCCAGATTTTCGGTGCTACACATCTGGTCTTTCATAAAATCTACATCCAGATTCAAATTTTTGTGGTCAAGCTTATCAATTACTTTTTCTTTAATCAAAGTACTCAGCTTTTTTACATCATATAAAAAGCCGGTTTCACTGTCCGGTTCTCCTTTTATGGTTACATAAAGATCATAATTATGCCCATGCCAGTTTTCATTGGCACAAACCCCAAAAATGAGTTCATTTTTCTCTTGACTCCATTTTGGGTTGTATAATTTATGTGCTGCGTTAAAATGCTCTTGTCTTGTTAGGTATACCATATATATTTGAAATCTAAAATGACAAAGGTAAGGGTAGAAAAATAATGAACATGCATGGAGGTTAGCCCTGTTGAGCGATACCAAAAAAGTTGATTTAAAATTTAAAAGAAAAGCATTTTTAAAGTCAACAATACAAAACTTTTTATCTTACTTTGTTAGTATAGAATATTGATTTGAAAAATCTACTATTGATTTGTTGTTTTTTCAATTTATTCTATCAACTTTGTTGACTTAACTTTCATTTAATTATACAAGATATACATGGGAATTTTTAATTTTTTTACGCAAGAGATTGCTATGGATTTGGGCACCGCAAATACCCTTATCATACACAATGATGAAATTGTAGTAAACGAGCCAAGTATTGTTGCTTTAAACAGAAACAATCCCAAAGAAGTGCTAGCAGTAGGAAAGAAAGCGCTGTTAATGCACGAAAAAACACACGAAAGCATCAGAACTGTTCGTCCATTGCGTGATGGTGTTATTGCAGATTTTAATGCTGCAGAGTTGATGATCAGAGAATTGATAAAATTAGTTTATCCAAAAAAACCTTTGTTTCCACCAAGCTGGAGAATGGTAATTTGTATTCCATCTTCAATTACAGAAGTTGAAAAAAGAGCTGTACGTGATAGTGCCGAACAAGCCGGTGCAAAAGAAGTATACATGATTCACGAACCAATGGCGGCAGCATTGGGAATTGGTATTGATGTTGAAGAACCCGTTGGTAATATGATTATTGATATTGGTGGTGGTACTACTGGTATTACCGTAATTGCCTTAGCCGGAATTGTATGCGATCAAAGTATTAGAATTGCCGGGGATGAATTTACTGCCGACATTATGGAAGCATTGCGTAGATACCATAGCTTATTAATTGGTGAGCGTACTGCTGAGCAAATAAAAATACATGTTGGTGCTGCTATGAAAGACCTAGAAAACCCTCCTGAGGACATGCCTGTAAATGGTAGAGATTTGGTAACAGGTATCCCTAAACAAATCATGGTAAGCTATACAGAAATCGCTGAAGCATTAGATAAAAGTATTTTTAAAATTGAAGAAGCAATTCTTAAAGCATTAGAAACAACTCCACCTGAATTAGCTTCTGATATTTACAAAAGAGGTCTCTACTTAACAGGTGGCGGAGCTTTATTACGTGGATTAGACAAGCGCTTAAGCGCTAAAATAAAGTTACCGGTTCATGTTGCAGATGATCCTTTGAAAAGCGTGGTACGTGGCACTGGATTGGCTTTAAAAAATTATCAAAGATTCCCTTTTATTATGAGATAAACACTGTCTAATTACTTCTTAAAGATAATCGGAACATTATTTTTGATTTGTTATTAATTTGCTTCTGTTGAAAAACATTTTTCTATTCATAAGTCATTATTTTATTTTTATCTGCTTCATTATTTTGCAGATTGTGTGTATTGTTTTATTGAGTAACAGCAGCAAAACACATCAGGCTTTTTTTGCAGCATACACAAATGAAGTAACCGGCAAAATAGATCGTCAATATGACAACTGGATTGAATACTTTTCATTAAAAAAAGTAAACAAACAATTGTCGGATGAAAATGCGAGACTTAGAAATTTACTGGCTTCAAATTTTTTATCGGCCGACAGCAGTAAAAAAATAATGATTGATTCTTCTATCAGAGACACCCTAAACCGAGTTAGAAAATATACATACTTACCAGCTAAAGTTGTAGGCAACTCGCTTTATTTAAGAGCTAATTATTTGCAATTAGAGCGAGGTTCTTTACAAGGTGTAACAAAGGGAATGAGTGTCGTTTCTCCGGAAGGTATTGTTGGCGTTGTAGTTGAAGTTAGTGACAACTACTGTAAGGTGATGAGTTTATTACACAGCAATACAAGAGTAAGCGCCATGATGCAAAAATCAAAATCGAGTGGTGATATTGAATGGGACGGATCAGACCCTCATTTTGTTACCATGAAAAAAGTAAGCAAAAGCGCTGCTGTTGCAATAGGAGATACTGTAGTAACAAGCACCTATTCTGCTAATTTCCCTTCCAATATTTTGATTGGAACAGTAGCAGAAGTGAAGGCCGAGCCTTCTTCAAGTTTCAATAATATTAAAGTAAAGGTTACAACAAATTTTTTTAGTTTACAATATGTATACCTGGTGGAAAATATTCGTTATGTAGAACAGACAACATTGGCAAACAAGAAAGACAATAAAGAATAATGAGCAGCGTAATAAAAAATATTTTTAGGTTTGTTTTATTCATTTTAATACAAGTGTTTGTATTAAATCACGTGCCACCATTACATCATTTTTTTATTCCTTACTTATATTTTTTGTTTTTATTATGGTTACCTTTTTCTATTAACCGATTGTTTTTATTGTTACTCGCTTTTATATATGGATTTGCGCTTGATGCATTTACCGGTAATTATGGTATGTATGCAGCGCCTTGTGTTTTGATTGCTTATGTACGACCATTTATACTTAACCTATTAATTCCGCAAGAAACATCTGAGCAAAGTTATATAGAGCCTAGCCCAAGCAGCATGGGCTGGGTACCTTATGGTTTGTATATTAGTTTATTAACCGTTTTGCACCATACTTACTTGGTATTAATTGAATGGTTGCAAGTTGGTAATTTTTTACAGTTTTTAGGTAAGGTTTTGGGAACAACAGTTATCAGTTTACTATTGATATTTATAAGTGAATTGCTTTTTTTTAGAAAAAGCAAATACAGAAATAAGGAAGCTTAGAAAAGATAAAAATAGCAATTTTATAAATGACATCTTCTGTTTGATGTGTACTTATTTTTTCAGTTACACTTGCAAAACATACCTTCGTTTCAAACATTAGTTTATGGGAAAATTAAGCCAGCTAGCAGAAACATTGATTGGAAGTGAAATTGTGAAACTCGGCAATGCAATTAGTGAGCGCATTCGTAATGGGGAAAAGATTTTCAATTATACGATTGGTGATTTTGATTCCTCCATTTTTCCTATTCCCAAAGAGCTAAAAGAATTAATTATTACTGAATACCAAAATGGAAGTACAAGCTATCCTCCGGCAGATGGTGTACTTGAATTGCGTAAAGCTGTAGCTGCATTTATTCATGAATGGGAAGGCTTAGATTATTCGGCAGATGAAATTCAAATTGCAGCAGGTGGCAGACCACTTATTTATACCTTATTCAAAGCTATTGTAGACAAAGGCGACAAAGTAATTTATGGTGTACCAAGTTGGAATAACAATCATTATGTTCATTTAACCGATGCCGAACATTGTGTAATTGAATGTACTCCCGAAAATAATTTCATGCCAACTGTTGAAGATGTAGCAGCACATATTAAAGGTGCTACATTAATCTGTTTGTGCAGCCCTCAAAACCCAACAGGCACAACACTTTCCAAAGATAGTCTTGCAAAAATTTGTGATTTGATTTTAGAAGAAAACAAACACCGCGTAGATTACGAAAAGAAATTGTATTTGATGTACGACCAAATGTATTGGACACTTACATACGGAGATACTGAACATTACAACCCAATTTCTTTAAGGCCAGAAATGAAAGAATATACCATTTTTATTGATGGAATTTCGAAAGCGTTTTGTGCAACAGGTGTACGTGTAGGTTGGAGCATGGGACCAACACTTGTGATTTCTAAAATGAAAGCAATACTTAGCCACGTAGGAGCATGGAGCCCGTTGGCAGAACAAAAAGCAACTGCAAAATATTTGTCAAATACTAGAGCTATTAAAAATTATTTACAGAACTACAAACAAGAATTAGAGTACCGCTTACAAAACATTTACTCTGGTATTATTGCTTTAAAAGAAAAAGGATTTGCAATAGATGCAGTAACACCACAAGCAGCTATTTATCTTACCGTAAAAATTGATTTGGTTGGGAAAAAAACAAACGATGGAAGATTATTATCAACACAATCGGATGTTACAGCTTATTTATTAAGTGATGCAAAACTTGCTATCGTTCCGTTTTATGCATTTGGTGCGGGAAAACAAAGTCCGTGGTATAGAATAAGTGTAGGGACTTGTAAAAAAGAAGAAATACCTGAAATGTTAGGAATATTGGAGAGTGCTTTAGTAGCGTTAAACTAAAATTTAATTTTTACAGCAAATAAAAATAAATGGTTTGTTACCACGTTCTTTAATAGCTTGCTGAACAAGTAATGGCTTTCTGATAATTCTATAGCGATTAACATCAATTACTTCGTTAGCAATACAAAAATTTAAAGAACTCTCCATTTCATAAAAAATCTTGTGAAGGCTCGCAACCTCTAATGCCAAAGTTTCCTCACCCCAATGAGAGTATTTTGAAAGTATTAAAATATCTCTGTTGCTATTATTCATACAATTCATTTGATTATCCAATAACTTTTCTTGTTGGACACATACATTGGGTTCTTTCTCTGCTTACGCCACAAGATGAAATAAACACCACTAGTAATAACAGAAAAAAAATTATTTGGTTTGCTTTTGTTTTCATTTCTCGAAATTAAGTTAGTATTTCTTTGAAATAATTTATTTTTATTAAAAATTGAAACAAAAATCTAAAATACCTACCGTATTAATAGCGCCGTTAGATTGGGGGTTGGGTCATGCAACAAGGTGTATTCCCATTATCAGAATTATGATTCACAATGGGTGGCGGGTAATCCTTGCAGCTGATGGAAATACAGCAACGCTGTTAAAAAATGAATTTCCGGAACTATTATTGGTTGCATTAAAAGGCTATAATATTCATTATTCCACCAAAAAATGGATGCTGCCTTTTACTATTTTACTACAAGTGCCCAAAATACTTTCTGCAATTAAAAACGAACATCGTTGGCTTCAAAACACAATAGATATACATCAAATAGATTTGGTTGTCAGCGATAACCGATATGGCTTACATTCTTCCAAAATACACGCTGTTTTTATTACCCATCAACTCACCATTAAAATGCCATTTGGCTGGCTAGAGAGATGGGTGCAAAAAACAAATTACAATTATATTCAACAATTTTCGCAATGCTGGATCCCCGATTTTGAAGGTGCCAATAATATTGCAGGCGTTTTATCTCATCCAAAAACATTACCAAATATTCCAACAAAATATATAGGTCCGCTATCAAGATTTATAAAGAAAGAAGCCGTTGATTTTCAATACACTTTTTGCATTTTACTTTCAGGTCCTGAACCGCAAAGAACAATTTTAGAAAAAATTATTTTAAAGGATATTACCACACTTAACGAAAAAATTATTTTAGTAAGAGGGAAGCCAAATGCAACAGAAACTTTAAGCAGCACGGATAAGGTTACCATATACAATCATCTCTCCGGAGAAGCTCTAAACAGTGTAATACAGGCAAGCGAATACACCATAAGCAGAAGCGGTTACACTACTCTAATGGAATTATTGTACTTACAAAAAAAAGCAATACTTATCCCTACACCTGCACAAACAGAGCAAGAATATTTAGCCGAAAAATTATGCCAACAACAATGGTGCCATGTGGTGCCACAACATCAATTCAATATTCAATCAGCTATTGATGAAGCTAAACAATTTCAATATCAGTTACCCGAGATAAACAACGAAACATTATCCTACACTATTCTCAAATTAATACAGCAACTAAGCAATTAGCTGCATTATTTTGTACCAAATGAAAGACACAAGCAAAGCACATATTGCAGCTTTATTTGGCAACTTCTTTTTTGGCGCAGCCATTGTTGCAATAAAGCATTTGATACCAGAAGTAATGCCATCATTGGCGCTGAATGTATTAAGGGTTGGTATTGCATTAATTTTATTTTGGGTATTGTATTTGTTAAATCCGGGCAAAGCTTCTATCCAAAAAAAACACATCCCATTATTTTTATTGTGTGGATGTACCGGTGTTGCAATCAATCAAATTTTATTTATAAAAGGCACCGCACTTACAAGCGGCATTCATGCATCATTATTAGGCTTATGTACCCCAATTGCAATTACAATTATTGCCGCTTGGTTATTAAAAGATAGAATTACCACCAACAAATTAATCGGACTTTTATTGGGCGTAGGCGGTGCTGCAACATTGGTGTTGGTAAAAACACAAACTGTTGCAGACAGTGATGCATTTGGAGATGTTCTGATTATTCTGAATGCTGTTTCTTACGCATTTTATTTGGTGTTGGTAGCACCGTTAATGCAATCATATAAGCCATTACATGTAATTCGTTGGGTATTTTTAATAGGTTCGTTAATTATTATTCCAATTGGATTTCATGATTTCACACAAATTCAATGGGAGTTATTCAAATGGACACATTGGATTGCATTGGCATTTGTAGTATTTGGTGCAACTTTTTCAGCTTATTTGCTTATCGTTTATGCCATTGGAAAATTAGGAGCTCCTAAAGTAGGCACCTATATTTATACGCAACCTGTTTTTGCAACAATTACCTCAATGATACTATATAACGAGCAGCTTACACCCATAAAAATTATTGCTGCATTGTTAATATTCGGTGGGGTTTTTATGGTAAACAGAAAAAACTTGGAATAATTAATTGTGATAATTTTTCATTAATTGAATAAAAAAAATTATTTTAGACGGAGAAAATGATTTTGCCATTAAAAAACTACTTGTATGAGGGGTGTAAACAGAGTAATGCTGATTGGTAATTTAGGTAAAGATCCACACGTAGATTACTTGGAAGGAAATATTGGTGTTGCCAAATTTCCTTTGGCTACTACTGAAACATATAAGGATAGAAACGGGAAATTGGTCAGCCAAACAGAATGGCACACTGTAGTATTATGGAGAGGTTTAGCAGATTTAGCGGCAAAATATTTACACAAGGGAAGCTTGGTATATATAGAAGGCAGACTGAGAACTCGTAGTTGGGAAGATAAAGAAGGCAATAAAAAATTTGCAACAGAAGTTGTAGGCGATAATTTAATTATGCTCGAGAAAAAAAATGATACCAGTGGTAGTCATCCCGAACTTTTAGATGGTTTTATATCTGATGACCAGCCGCCATTAACTGACCCGAGTGAATCTTTGCCATTTTAATTGAAATAAAAAGTAATTTCGTTTTAGGTTTGTGCAGGTGGATATTAAAATACCGCTTGTTATTGTTCAATAAAAATCACTACTTTGGATTATCATTCGGTTTTGTTTAAACCATTTTACCTGGCAATTATTAATGTACAAGGGACTACCGTTTTAATTATACTTCTTTTGTGTTTACTCATTTTTTCTTTTATGATGAGTGGTGCCGAAGTGGCTTTTTTTTCATTGACTTATAAAGACATCAATTCTTTAAAAGCAAAGCAACAAGCGGGTTACAAGCGAATTGTTGAACTATTGGAACATCCAAAAATTTTATTGGGATCACTGCTCATCGCAAATAGTTTTGTAAATATTGCTATTATTATCATCAGTAATTTATTGATTGATAACTTTTTCCCTACCGGGCAAACATTGGAATGGATAGAGTTTTTAATTAAAGTTGTTTCTGTCACTTTTTTATTGGTCATGTTTGGAGAAGTTATGCCAAAAGTTTTGGCTACACAAAATAATATTCGCTTTGCAAAAGATGTAGGGCCAATTGTAGAATTGATATTTTACCTCTTCAAAAACATCAGCAGCTGGCTTGTAAAATATAGCGATATTATTGAAAAAAAATTGGCACGAAGGACCAATGGGTCAATTACCAATGAAGAATTGTATCATGCCATTGATATTACAGATACCGGAACAAATGAAAAAGAAAAAACAATTTTAAAGGGTATTTTGAAATTTGGCAATACAAGCGTAAAGCAAATTATGAAAGCCAGATTGGATGTGCATGGTGTTGATTATGATGTTGCTTTTAACGACTTAATTGAAAAAGTTGGGGAACTACATTACAGCAGACTCCCAGTATATAAAGAAGATTTAGATGAAGTTGTAGGAATGATACATACCAAAGATTTGGTGCCTTTTTTACAACAAGATGCAACATTTGACTGGCACAAAATTATGCGTCAGCCTTACTTTGTGCATGAGCAAAAAATGATTGAAGATTTATTAAAAGAATTTCAAAGTAAACGTATACACTTTGCAGTAGTAGTAGATGAATTTGGTGGTACAAGCGGAATTGTAACTATGGAAGATATTTTGGAAGAAGTGATTGGTGAAATATCAGATGAGTTTGACGAAGATGATGCGAATTATAAAAAATTAGACGATTATAATTATCTATTTGAGGGAAGAACGATGATTAATGATGTGTGTAATTTTATGGAGCTTCCTACAGAAACTTTTGATGTAGTGAAAGGAGAAAGTGATTCACTTGCAGGTTTGGTTTTAGAGATTGCAGGTGAAATTCCAAAAGTGCTTTCTGTCATTTCTTGTGGCGATTTTGATTTTACAATAATAGAAATGGAACGCAACAGAATTAATAAAATTAAGATTACAATCAAACCACAGTTGGAACAATAGCCTAGTCGTTTTTAGAAATTGGAAAGCATGAGAAAGCAGGTAGTTTATTTATTTTATTTCTTAGCTGTTGCTTGTAACAGCCCATTTACACCCAAGCCAAAAGGGTATTTTAAAATTGATTTCCCCGAAAAAAAATACCAACCTTTTAATACGGCAGGCTACCCGTATTCGTTTGAATACCCCATTTATGCAGAGGTAGTAAAAGACTCTACTTTCTTTGGTGGTGCTACCGAAAACCCTTGGTGGATCAATATCAACTTCCCACAATTCAACAGCAAAATTTATGTAAGCTATAAAGAAATTGGGGGAAACAATTTTGACGCTTTAATAACAGATGCATTTAAACTTACCGGCAAACATGCTCAAAAAGCTTATTCAATAGATGATTCAGCCTTTGCTACCCCAAATGGAGTACATGGTATTTATTTTAATGTTGGAGGAGAAGTGGCAACAGCCAATCAGTTTTTTTTAACAGACAGCACCAAACATTTTTTACGTGGTGCATTGTATTTTGATGCAACTCCAAATGAAGATTCTCTCAGCATTGTGAATCGTTTTATAGTGGCTGATTTAAAACACATGATTAATACTTTTCGCTGGACAAATGCATCGAAAAAATAAGCCCCGATTATCGTCAAGGCTTATTCTCAATAATCATCATTTATTTCTTTTTGCTAAAATATTTCTTTCATTACCAAATCCTTTAAAGAGCTCATTGCAACACGCTCTTGTAACATACTGTCTCTGTAACGAACAGTTACTGTTCCATCTTCTTTTGTTTGATGGTCTATCGTTACACAAAACGGTGTACCTATAGCATCTTGTCGTCTGTAACGTTTACCAATTGCATCTTTTTCTTCGTAGAAGCAATGAAAATATGGCTTGCACTCACTCATTAATTGTTGAGCCAATTCAGGCAAACCATCTTTCTTAGTAAGAGGCAAAACAGCCAATTTCACCGGAGCAAGTTTTGCAGGCAAATGCAAAACCACT
Organism: Chitinophagaceae bacterium; assembly: GCA_947456805.1. GTDB lineage: Bacteria > Bacteroidota > Bacteroidia > Chitinophagales > Chitinophagaceae > UBA1930. The sequence continues at coordinate 67,941 of CANGTN010000003.1, forward strand.
CTTGTATCTGTTGTCCCATCTTCTTTTGTTAATACTTCTTCTTCGTACGCATTAGACAACAACAATAAAAACATTCTATCCAAACCAATGGAAGTTTCTACAACATACGGAACATAGTTACCATAAGGCTTTCCGGTACTTCCGTCTATATCGTTATCAAAATATTGTTGTTTCTTTTTGCTGTATTGCTGGTGCTGTGTTAAGTCAAAATCACTTCTGCTGTGAATGCCCTCTACTTCTTTAAAACCAAAAGGAAATTCATATTCAATATCACAAGCTTCTTTTGCATAATGCGCCAGTTTCACATGATCATGGTAGCGATATTTTGTAGCAGGTAAACCCAAACTCAAATGCCATTTCAATCTTTCTTCTTTCCAGTATTGATACCAGGTTCCTTCGGTGCCTGGGCGAACAAAAAATTGCATTTCCATTTGTTCAAATTCCCGCATTCTAAAAATAAATTGTCTTGCTACAATTTCATTTCTAAAAGCTTTCCCTGTTTGTGCAATACCAAAAGGAATTTTCATTCTCGCTGTTTTTTGCACATTGAGAAAATTCACGAAAATACCTTGTGCCGTTTCCGGACGTAAATAAACTTTATTGTCTTCCTCATTATCAGATACTGCACCAAACTCTGTTGAAAACATAAGGTTAAACTGACGCACATCGGTCCAATTACAAGTACCGCTTACACTACAAACCATTTTATGGTCTTCAATTAGTTTTTTTAATCCGCCAAAATCTTCTGTAGAAAGCAATACTTCCATTGTTGCAATTAATGTTGCAGCTTCTTCATTTTTACCCGCAGCTGTTAATTGGTCAGCTTTTGCTTCAATTAAATGATCTACTCTATAACGCTTTTTACTGTCCTTATTATCAATCATTGGATCGCTGAAATTATCCACATGCCCGCTTGCTTTCCAGGTTGCAGGATGCATAAATATTGCAGCATCAATCCCCACAATATTTTCGTGCATTTGTGTCATACTTTTCCACCAGTAGTCACGAATATTTTTTTTCAATTCACTGCCGTAGGGACCATAATCGTACACGGCACTAAGCCCATCATAAATTTCACTCGACGGAAAAACAAAGCCATATTCTTTGGCATGCGAAATAATTGCTTGAAACGTATTCTCAGATTGTATGCTCATAAGGCTGCAAAGATAATTGTATGCATGTGGATTTTAAAAGCATATATCATTAGGTTTTTATTTACCCAACAGCGGCTTTTCAATCAGGCACCTGTTGCGTCGCACACTTGTACGCCTTGTAATACTATTCAACATTTTAACCCTTCAACTTCTCATTTTCCAAATGTCGTGTTGCATCTCTTAATGTTTTCTTCTCAAAATTTTTATGCAACGCTTCGGTAAGATTTACACCGGTTTGATTGGCGAGGCAAATCAATACCCATAAAATATCGGCCATTTCATCGGGTAAGTTTTTTTCCAAATCCGATTTTTTAAACGATTGGTCGCCGTAAGTTCTTGCCATTATTCTTGCCAACTCACCCACTTCTTCGGTAAGTATTGTCATGTTCGTTAATTCGCTGAAATAACGTACACCAATGGTTTTTATCCATTCATCTACTTTTTGTTGTGCCTCATTTAATGTTAGCTCTTGCATTATTCTTTATTTTTTGAATCAATAATAATCGTTACAGGTCCGTCATTTACCAAAGCTACTTTCATATCTGCACCAAAGATGCCTGTTTGTATATTTTTGTTGCTGTCATTGGTCAATTGAACAATCATTTTTTTATACATCGGAATGGCAAATTCAGGTTTGCTTGCTTTAATATAGGATGGTCGATTTCCTTTTTTGGTAGCGGCAAATAAAGTGAACTGACTAATCAGCAATATACTTCCATCAACTTCCAAAACACTTTTGTTCATTACACCATGTTCATCATCAAATATTCTGATGTTGGTTATTTTATTACTCAGCCAAATAATATCTTCATCGGTATCTGCATCTTCTATACCCAATAAAATTAATAGCCCATTATTTATTTGTCCGGTAATGTTTCCATCAACGGTTACTTTGGCTTCACTTACACGTTGTAACACAACTCTCATTTTTTACAATTAATTTTATAAAATGAAGGTAGATATTACAAATGAAATATTTTTCAAAACAGCACGCAGTGGAGGCAGTGGTGGGCAAAATGTAAATAAGGTAGAAACCATGGTAGAAGGCAGGTGGAATGTTGCGGAAAGTATTATTGCTACAGAAGAACAAAAAAAATTGATTGCCGAAAAACTAAAAAATAAAATTACAGCTGACGGGTATTTACTTGTAAAATCACAAGAAAAAAGAACGCAACTTGGCAACAAAGAAATTGTGATTCAGAAGATGAATGACCTTGTGAATGCGGCTTTGGTAAAAAAGAAAAGCAGGATTGCAACTAAAATTCCGAAAGTTGAAATTGAAAAAAGAATTGAAAGTAAAAAGAGAAAAGCACAACACAAACAAGGAAGAAAACGTTTAAAGTCTGGAGATTATTAATCATGAAAGCGCTGAAAGTTATTTTGTTTTTATGCATACTCATTTTTGTGGGAGAGGGTTTTATTGTGCTGCATAAACCCAAGCTAATCAAATTTAAAATTCCAAAAGGCTGGAAAAAGCCTTTGTATGATTTTAAAAAAAATCCGATAACTGAGGAAGGTTTTTTATTGGGTAAAACATTGTTTTATGATGAAATTTTAAGCAAAGACAGCAGTATCAGTTGTGCAAGTTGTCATCAACAATTTGCAGCATTTTCTACTTTTGATCACGCTCTTAGCCACGGCTACAACAATGCCTTTACAACCCGAAATGCGCCTGCATTACAGAATTTGGCATGGCAACCCAATTTTATGGCTGATGGCAGTATTGCTCATTTAGATAATCAACCCATTCATCCCATTACCGCAACAAATGAAATGGGTGAAACCATTGAAAGTGTACTTGCCAAATTAAAACGAAGTCCCTCTTATCGTTCTTTATTCAAAGCAGCATTTGGTGATGAAATAATTACTACAACACGCATGAATAAAGCCTTGAGCCAATTTGTTTTACTATTGGTTAGTAGTAATAGTAAATACGACAAAGTAATGCGTAAAGAAGATTCCTTCAACCTTCCACAAAAATTGGGTTATGAAATATTTTTGCAAAAATGCAATAGTTGTCATACTGCTCCCATGTTCACCGATTTCAGTTTTCGCAACAATGGAATGCGACAAGACAATTCATTAAATGATTTGGGAAGAATGAAAGTAACACATGACAAAAATGATTCACTAAAATTCAGGGTTCCATCTTTACGAAACATAGCATTGACAATGCCTTACGGACATGATGGAAGATTTTTTAGTTTGCACCATATATTTGAACACTATAGAAAAAACATGATTGTTCAGCCCACAACTGATTCATTATTTAAAAATAAATTATACTTATCCAATTTTGAAATAGGGCAACTCACTGCGTTTTTATACACTTTAACAGATAGTTCGTTTTTAAAAAATCCAATGTTTGCTCCTCCCAGTTATGCTGTAAAACCATCCACACATGAGCATTAACAAAATTCTATCCCTACTTTTGATGAAATAAATAATTTAAGTTGAGCAAGATAAAAAAACTGGCAGGACAAACAATGTGGTATGGAATAAGCTCTATTGCCGCAAGGTTTGTAAACTATTTGCTCACGCCTTATTTAACCTATAAATTTTCTGATACACAATATGGCGAAATGAGCATGGTATATGCCTTTATCCCATTCATGAACATCATTTTTACGTACGGAATAGAAACGGCTTTTTTTCGTTTTTCGAATACCAATGACAAACAAACAATTTACAGCACGACCAGTATTTCCATTATTGTTTCTACCGTTTTACTTTGCTTTGTTTTGGTGGGTTTAAAAACACCAATTACCACTTTATTACAAATCAACGAACACGCAGATTATTTTTTGTATGTAGCTGCTATCATTGCGCTGGATGCATTGTCCTCCGTGCCTTTCGCAAAATTGCGACAAGACGGGCGACCAATAAAATATGCTTTGGTTCGGGTGGGCAGCATTTTAATAAATATTGTTTGCATTTATTTTTTCTTAAGTCTTTGTCCAAAATGGTTGGCAGAAAATCCTACACATTGGTGTGCATCTTTTTTTAAACCCAACTGGGCGGTTGGTTATGTTTTGTTGGCAAATGTTGTTCAGTCTAGTGTTACACTTTTATTACTATCAAAAGAATTTTTTGGTTTCAATTGGAAGTTTGATGCGGCGCTATGGAAACAAATGATGTGGTACGGAATGCCATTGATTATTGCCGGTTTTGCCGGTATGATTAATGAGACATTTGACAGAATCATGCTTGGCTGGTGGGCGCCTGTAAGTAGCGTAGCTGCTGCAAAAGCTGAAGTTGGTGTGTATTCTGCTTGTTATAAATTATCCATTTTAATTACGTTAGCGGTACAAGGTTTTAGAATGGGTGCGGAGCCTTTTTTCTTCAATCAATCAAAAGAAACAGATGCCCCAAAAACCTATGCAAGGGTGATGAAGTTCTTTGTAATTACACTTTGTTGTATGTTTTTGGCAGTGGTGTTGTATTTAGATATTTGGAAGCAATTTATCCGTAATCCAAAAATGTGGGTAGGATTAAAAGTGGTGCCCATTTTATTGTTAGCAAATATTTTTTTAGGCATTTATTATAACTTGAGTATTTGGTACAAGCTCGGAAACAAAACAATTGCTGGAGCTTACATTACAATAATAGGAGCAACAATTACACTAGCTATCAATTACTTTTTCATTCCACATTTTAGTTACCTGGCTTGCGCTTGGGCAACTTTTGCTTGCTATGGAAGTATGATGGTTATTAGTTTTTTATGGGGACAAAAAGAGTACCCAATACCTTATGCCTGGAAGAAATTAGTAGCCTATATTATAATTGTTGTTGTGATTTTTGGTTTGCACCAAACAATTATTTATTTCTATCAGCCGCTTTGGTTCAGACTTGTAACAGGTTCCGTTTTGTTTGCTGTTTTTCTCAAATTTATTTTATCTACAGAAAGAAGAGAGTTTCAGAATTTGCCTGTTATTGGTAAGTTTTTATAGTAAACAGAAATAGTTTTCTAAGCCATAATTTTTAGTCCTTAATAAAGTTTTATTGATTCGTTTCTTTCTGTTCTATTAATCCCTTACAGAAACAATTTTTATTCTGATCCTTTTTTTGTTTTTAATCTTCAGTATTTTTTTCTAAAACAATTGTTAATTACACGTGCTTATTTATGTGTAAAGTATTGTAAAACAAGGGCAAAATAAAAATCCCTCTTTCGGCCATTTATTTTGGCATTGCTTGGCTTAATATTTGTTTTTCAGCTGGCAACTTCATTTTTTAAAATCCAATATCCAACTATGAAAAAGCCAGTAGGTATTTTCCTGTCCATTCTATGCTTGTTCGTGCTAATAAGCCATAGAACATTTGCGACAACTTATTATGTTGATCCATCATCAACATCAGCCACAGCGAATGGCTCATTAGCCAGTCCTTGGAAAACAATTGCACAAGTAAACAGCGGCACAACCGCATTAAATCCCGGAGACATGGTGCTCTTTAAAAGAGGACAGTCATTTTCTGGAAGATTGAGTATCCCCAGATCCGGAACGGCTGCAAGCCCTATTGTATATGGTAATTATGGAACAGGAAATTTACCCGAGTTTAACAATGCTGTGAGCGACATTATCAACATCAATTCCAAGCAATATGTGGTAATTGATGGGATAAAAATTATTGACAATTCAATCAGTACTACAGATCATACGATTCAGGCAAAAATCAGCTATGCTATTAACATAGACAATTCGCCAAATTGTACAATTAAGAATTGTGATATTTCATTAGTTGGTGTCGGCATCTCTGTAACTACAGGTTCTGATTACACAACAATCACAGGAAACTACATGCACAATATGCGTATGGTAAGAAATACGCCCACAAGTATAAATCCTGATGATGATTATGGCGCAAACCCAATGGTAATCGGTAGTTCAAACAACACCATTACTTACAATCGATTTGAAGAATGTTGGGCTTTAAGCTATGATTATGGCTATGATGGTGGTGCCGTAGAATTATTTGGAAATACAATGAACAACAATAAAGTCATGTACAATACAGCAATCAACTGTAATGGTTTTATGGAAATAGGAAGCAGCAACAACGGGATAGCCAATAATAACATTATTGCTTACAATAATATTATTAATTGTGGAATCATAGGTGTATATCAAAACGGATCAACCTTTACAGTTAGTGTAAACAACTTACAATATTATAATAATACAATTGTAGAAACGGTAAAACAATATTCTCAATCCAGTGCTATGTTTTGGATGGCGGGTAGCGGAAGTGCAGGAATGGTGGTTGTAAAAAACAATATTTTCTGGCTTTCTTCGGGCGTAAATTTTGCCAGCAGCAAATTCAATTCGGGACAAATGATTCACTCAAATAATATTTATCGCATGTCAAGTGGTTCTTTAGGAATTACACTTGGAAGTAATGAATTATTTAGTACTAATGCAAATCTTTTTACTAGTACATCCGGCTTACCAGCCACATGGAATTACAATCTTTTATCAGGTAGCATAGCCATTAATTATGGAACAAATCTTGGATTTACCCAAGACTTTGCCGGAAACCCTATTGTTGGTAATCCTGATGCGGGTATGTTAGAATATGGCGCTTCAACTCCACCTCCTCCTATCAGCCCTTTAGTTGCTGTTGCTACTGCAGGTAGTGTTAATTGTAATGGTGGGTCAACTACTGTAACGGTGAGTGCTTCAGGAGGAACCGCTCCTTACACTGGCGTTGGAACTTTTACTGTTGTTGCAGGAAATTATACTTATATCGTTAGTGATGTAAATGGATTAAAAGATACTGTTGCCGTGGCTGTTGCACAACCCACTGCAATTGTTGGAACCCTTACTGCAGGCTCTATTGCGGTGAATGGTGGCACAACTTCAATCACCGTTGCCGCTTCGGGAGGAACGCCACCATACACTTACAGCTTGAACAATGGTGCTTTCCAAACTTCCAATATTTTTAATAATGTGGTAGCTGGTACTTACACTGTTGTAGTGAAAGATGCAAAAGCTTGTACTACTACGAAATCTATTACCATTACACAACCTAATGCAATCAGTCCTTTAGTTGCTGTTGCTACTGCAGGTAGTATTAATTGTAATGGTGGGTCAACTACTGTTACAGTAAGCGCTTCAGGAGGAACCGCTCCTTACACTGGCGTTGGAACTTTTAATGTTGTTGCAGGAAATTATACTTATATCGTTAGTGATGTAAATGGATTAAAAGATACTGTTGCCGTGGCTGTTGCACAACCCACTGCAATTGTTGGAACCCTTACTGCAGGCTCTATTGCGGTGAATGG
>CANGTN010000004.1 GCA_947456805.1 Chitinophagaceae bacterium
TATTAATTTTAATAAATTAATTAAAAAACACCTATTTCCCTCTGATATAAACTTGAAATAGCTTGAGGACAAGTGACCTCCACCTTTGAAAAAACGGAAATTTAGCACCAAACAATACGTGCTGTTGTAATAAAACTAAAATTATTTATTGCTGTATAGTCTTTCTTTTGTTGGGAATACAACCATATCATTTGCTTAATGCAAAAAATTAGCTCACCAATGTTCCAACACCCAAACCTTGAACAACATTCAATAAATTACCTGGTTTATTCATATCAAAAACAATAATTGGCAATTTATTTTCCATGCATAATGTGAATGCAGTCATATCCATTACTTTCAAATTTTTGCTGATGCAATCATTGAAGCTAATGTTGTCATATCTTGTTGCCGTAGGATCTTTTTCAGGATCTGCAGTATAAATTCCATCTACTCGAGTGCCTTTTAAAATAACATCTGCTTTCATTTCAATTGCACGTAAGCTACCAGCTGTATCTGTTGTAAAATAAGGATTTCCGGTACCAGCACCAAAAATTACCACACGACCTTTTTCCAAATGTCTTAATGCTCTTCTGCGTATGTAAGGTTCTGCAACTTGCTCCATATTAATAGCACTTTGCAATCGCGTGTAAACACCAATTTTTTCAAGCATCGCCTGCATTGCCATAGCATTAATCATTGTAGCCAACATGCCCATATAATCACCGTGTGCTCGTTCAATACCACTTTCAGCTTCATTCATACCACGATAAATATTTCCTCCGCCAATTACAATTGCAACCTGTACTCCCAAATTGATTACTTCTTTAATATCGTAAGCATATTGCTCTATCACTTTAGGATCAAAAGGATCGGTAGTACTTTGACCTATTAAGGCTTCGCCGGAAAGTTTCAACAAAATTCGTTTGTATTTAGGAAGCATAGTAATTGGTTTTTAAGGCTATGCAAATAACCACATTTTTTATGACGCTGCCAATAGAAAATTAATTTAAAGGCAATAAATTTTTTGTTATAAAAATTATCAGTTGAATTATGTACAAATTAGTATTGCAAAATGCCTTGAATTCATAAATAAATCATTCAGATCATACTATATTTTACCAATCCCTTATTTTTGAAGCCTAACTGCATTGATATGAACAAACATGCTTTCATTTTTCCGGGACAAGGCTCACAATTCAGTGGCATGGGAAAAAATTTATATGAAACAAATAGCGACGCAAAAATAATTTTTGAACAAGCCAATGAAATACTCGGATTTCGTATCAGTGATATAATGTTTCAGGGAACAGATGAAGAGCTGAAACAAACGAATGTAACCCAACCTGCAGTTTTTTTACATTCTGTAGTTGCATTTAAAACTTTAAATTCTATAAAACCTGATATGGTTGCAGGTCATTCATTGGGTGAATTTTCTGCTTTGGTTGCAAATGAAACTTTGCATTTTGAAGATGCTTTAAATTTAGTTAGCATTCGAGCAAATGCAATGCAGAAAGCATGTGAGATAAATCCAAGTACAATGGCTGCTGTATTGGCTTTGGCTGATGATAAAGTAGAAGAAATTTGTACTGCAATACAAAATGAAACAGGCGAAATTGTGGTACCTGCCAATTACAATTGCCCTGGTCAATTAGTGATTAGTGGAAGCATTAAAGGCATTGAAATTGCTTGTGAAAGATTGAAAACAGCTGGTGCAAAACGTGCATTGGTATTGCCTGTTGGCGGTGCATTTCACAGCCCATTAATGAACCCTGCCAAAGAAGAATTAGCTGCTGCTATTGAAGCAACAAGTTTTAAAACGCCTTCTTGTCCGGTTTATCAAAATGTTGTAGCGAGTGCTGTTAACGATGCTACTTTAATAAAACAAAACTTAATAGCACAATTAACCGGTGCTGTTCGCTGGACACAAAGTGTACAAGCAATGGTTGTTGATAGTGCTACACATTTTACAGAAGTTGGCCCAGGAAAAGTTTTACAAGGATTGGTGCAAAAAATACACAAAGAAACTATAGTTGATGGGCTGAGTTAAAACCCAACCTTGATTATTGAATTTCATTATAATACTAATGGTAATGATGTATATAGATTTTTTTGAAGAAAAAATCACCATTAAGTAAAAAAATTGGCAAATAGAAATAAGCGTTTGTGAACTTTACCTGCTTTGTCACTTTGCAAGAAAATAAATCCACTCTACACTTCTATTGCACAATTAAACCATTCTCCATCAAAACTAGTATTGTACTTTTTATAAAAATTAATAGCAGTTTCATTCCATTGTAATACTTGCCAAACAATACCATTGAGTTTTTTTTCTTTCGCTTCTTCAATAAGTTGATTGAATAAAAGGGTACCAATTCCTTTGTTTCTTGCTTGTTCTGTTACAATAAAATCTTCTAAGTACATACGTTGACCTTTCCATGTACTGTAACGAATATAGTATAGTGCAAATCCAAGAATTATTTCTTCTTCTCCTTTGGAAGTTGGTTGGAATGAGGTTGCTACAAAGCCGCACCAGACAGGGTTTGCACCAAAACCACTTTCTTCAAAATGGTCTAATGTTACCGTAACCTCGTTAGGTGCTTTTTCATAAAATGCCAGTTCATGAATCAATTCTAACAATCGTTTACAATCTTTTTGTTCTGCTCTTCTGATATTTATATTCATATTATTTAGCTGCTTCCATAAATTGAATTTGCAATACTTACTACTTCATCGGCACAACCAAAACTTAAAGTAAAACCACTTCCGCCGTGGCCGTAATTATGTATAATATTTCCATCAGATTCTAATCTTACTTTATCTCTAAAAGGTCGCAATCCTGCCCAATTACCAATTACATTTTTAGTTTCTAGTGTAGGAAAAATATCTAAAGCATTTTTTAGCAATCTTGACAAATCATCAGCTACAGTTGTTGTATCAAAAATATTTTCTTCATAAGTGCCTCCAATAATTGTAGCATCTTTGCGTGGTACAATATAAGTGGGATTTTGATTGTCTAAAAAAATTCTGGTAAAATTATTGGGTTCTAATAAAACAACTTGTCCACGTACTGGAATAACAGAATAATCTTTACATAAATTTCTTGCACCTAAGGCTGAGCAATTCACTATTATTTCATAATCATTATTTATTTTAGCTAAACTACTTATTTCATCCTTTAAAAATTGGACTCCTTTCATCATCAACTCATTCATTAACCATGGTAAAAATATTTGTGTTTCTATAAGAGGAACAGTAGCATAATATCCTATTTCATATCCTATTGGTAAATCCATGGATGACAGTTTTGCAAAACTACCTTCTGGCATAAAGTCCATCCAAGAATCTTCATCATTTGAATTAGGTTTGGATGCCTTTAATAAAGGGAACATACTAATTCCTGTCAATGAATTTTTAGCTAAGGTCTCAAAAAAATAATAACTTTTTTTACTCCATTCTGTTGCCCTTTGATCGTTGCGTACATGAAAAGGAAACCAAAATGCAGCAGCTTTATTGGAAGTTGTATTTGGAGAAAACTCTTTTGAAATTATAGTTACCTGATATCCATGTTCAACCAATCGGTATGCAGAGGCCAAACCGCTAATCCCAGCACCAATTACTAATACTTTCTTTTTCATACCAAACACTTAAGCAAATTATATCTACAAATTCAAAGCTTGTTCAAAGTCATTTAAAATATCTGCCACATTTTCTATTCCTACACTCACCCGAATCAACCCGTCAGTTATACCAAACTTGATGCGCTCTTCTCTTGGAACACTAAAATGCGTCATACTCGCAGGATGCGAAATCAATGTATCTACCGTACCCAAACTCACAGCTCTCACACACATTTGAAGTTTGTCGATAAATTGTTTACCGGCTTCCAATCCACCTTTTAATTCAAAACTCATCAACGCTCCTGGATGTTTCATTTGTTTCATAGAAATATAATAATCCGGATGAGATGTCAATCCAGTATAATTAACCTGCGCCACTGAATCATGTGCTTCCAAATAAGAAGCAACTTCCATTGCATTATGGCAATGTCTTTCCATTCTTAGTTCTAAAGTTTTCATACCCATGCTCAATAAAAATGCATCAAATGCATTGCTGTTCCCACCCAACAAAGCATGCCATTTCCACACTTTTGTTTTCATCAAATCAATATTCTTACCAATCAATACGCCACCAATTGCAGTTCCATGGCCGTTTAAAAATTTGGTAGTAGAATGGAAAACAAAATCAACGCCATATTTAAATGGTTGTTGCAAGTAAGGCGTTGCAAAAGTATTATCTACCGAAACGATTAATTGATGCTGTTTGGCGATTTTTGTTACAGCTTCAATATCTACACATTGAATAGTAGGATTGGCGGGTGTTTCAATATGCACCAACTTAATCGATGGATTTTTTTTAATGGTATCTTCTACAATATTCAAATCTCTTAAATCTGCAATAATTGTATGGATACCCGTTTGTTCTAACACTTTATGAAACAACTCATACGTACCTCCATACAAAGAAAAATGAGAGAGAATCGTATCACCCGATTTTAAGTTGCTCATGAATAAAGTTGTCATCGCTGCCTGCCCACTTGCATGCAGCAACGCTTTTAATTGCAGGGGTTTACCAAAATCATCTTGCAAACCAAATGCTTCCAATGCAGCAATCGTTTCTTCAGCTGCTTTGAAGGTTGGGTTACCCCATCTACTATAAATTTTTTCTTTATCTGTACTTTGGAACCGTTCCATCCCTTGTTCTGCAGTGTCAAAAACAAAAGTTGAAGTAGCATAAATTGGTGTTATGTGTGCATGTGCATCATTTTGTGTATTGCCTGTATGCATTGCAACAGAGCTGATGCCGGTTAGTGGAAATTGTTCCTTCATGGTGATAAATTATAATGCTGTAAATATCGATTGAACTAATAGAATAGCTTTCAAATGTAAACAGAATGAAGGAAATGGAATGATGAATACTAATAAGGAATATTCAATGGCTTTTTCCAAAGCCTAATCATATACCAAAGCAATAAAGCCAAACTGATAATAAACCAAATGTAAAAAATAACATTGCCTAGCTTCATCTTTTTTTCCCAAAAAGCATAGCCATACATGATGCCTGCGGTGGAATTGGAAATCATCCATATCAACCCTACAGAAAGGGTATTCAAAATTCGTATTAAATAGGCTCTTACTTCGGGTTCCAAGAGAATAGATTTATATTGTAGTACAAACAAACTGTTGATTTGTTGACTAACAAAAAAATAAAGTTACCGATTTTAATGAATGTTAATCTAGGCTCTGATTACTACTTGCAGCCAATTTCAGTAATCGGTCGTATTGCGCCGGTGTTAAATCATTATAAAAATAATAAACCGGATTAATAGGTTTGCCCGAACGATGAACTTCATAATGACAATGAGGACCTGTACTTTTTCCGGTACTTCCCACATATCCAATTACTTCACCGCGTTTTACACTTTGTCCCTGGCGGGCTTTAATTCGAACCATGTGCCCATACAAAGTTTCATACCCATAACCATGATTTATAATTACATGGTTTCCGTAACCACCAGGATTATAAGTAGCCAACCGAACAACCCCGTCTGCTGTTGCATAGATCGGCGTTCCCATAGGTGCAGTAAAATCAAGCCCCGCATGAAATTTCTGAACTTTATATACAGGATCAATTCGGTTTCCAAATCCACTAGCAACCCTTGTCAAATCACGGTTACTCACCGGTTGTATTGCCGGAATTGCCTCTAAAAGTTTTGCTTTATTTTTTACCATTACCTCAATTTCAGTATAACTCTTAGACATGAATGCCAATCGCATGCTCAAATTATTCAGTTGTTCCGTAGTTGTTTTTACCAATTCAGTTTCACCTAAACTTTGTACAAGTTTAATTTCTTTTTTCACCTCCATATCTTTTACACGGGCACTATCAGGTATTGGTTGTGCTTCAAAAATGCTTCGATACACATTATTGTCTCTGTTTTCAAGTTCATCCATTTGCAATTCTAACTGGGCTACACGTTCATTCATGACTGCGTAATTATCTTTCAAATCATTATTCTGCTGGCGCAATATTTTTTCCTTCGGACTATCAATATACCTGAAAGCAATGGCAATCATAATAAACGCTGTAACAATACTTGCTGCCATAAAACCCAATATTCGCAATAGTTGTACACGAAAAGGAACCTCTACTTTATCATAGCGAAGCGTATGTGTATTAAAGTAGTATTTAATTTTTTTCATGTATTGGTTGTATTCTGTTTTAATTCAAATAATTCGCAAATCAATCAACTAATAACTATCGTCATCAATATCACAAACGATTCTTATAGTCAAACATAGCCATTCCTTATATTTGTATTTGATTATTAATGACCTCAAAGATAATTTTTCAGGACAATTGAAATTAGAAAATATATTTTAGTTTATGATGACAAGTGCAGAGATAAGACAACAGTTTTTAAACTTTTTCAAAAGTAAAGGACACCATATCGTTCCATCGGCTCCGATAGTTGTAAAAAATGATCCAACTTTATTATTTACCAATGCCGGAATGAACCAATTTAAAGATTATTTCCTGGGCAATAAAAAACCAGAATATACAAGAGTTGCAGATACGCAAAAATGTTTGCGTGTAAGTGGCAAACACAATGATTTGGAAGAAGTTGGTGTAGATACATACCACCATACCATGTTTGAAATGCTTGGTAACTGGAGCTTTGGTGATTATTTCAAAGCCGAAGCTATTGCATGGAGCTGGGAATTGCTAACTGAAATTTATCAATTAGATAAGAGCAGATTATACGTTTCCGTTTTTGAAGGTGATGAAAAAGAAGGAATACCAGCTAGTACAATTGCTTTGAGAGAATGGAAAAAATTAGTAGCGGAAGACCATATTGTTTTTGGAAACAAAAAAGATAATTTTTGGGAAATGGGTGATGTGGGACCATGTGGTCCTTGTAGCGAAATTCATATAGATTTAAGATCAGATGAACAACGTGCAAAAATTCCCGGACAAGATTTGGTTAATAAAGATCATCCACAAGTAATTGAAATCTGGAACAATGTATTCATGCAATACAACCGTTTGAAAGATGGAACATTGCAACCATTGCCTGCGCAACATGTAGATACAGGTATGGGTTTTGAACGTTTGGTACGTGCTATACAGGGTAAATCTTCCAACTACGATACCGATGTTTTTTCAGATACGATAGATGTTGTAAGCAAATTGGTCAACAAAAAATATTCTGCCGGTGATGATAAGGAAAGTGTTGCTTTCAGGGTTTTGGCAGATCATATTCGGGCAATTGCTTTCACAATTTCTGATGGTCAATTACCAAGCAATACCGGTGCAGGATATGTTATTCGGAGAATTTTGAGAAGAGCAGTTCGTTATTATTATTCTTATTTAGGATACCAACAACCTTTATTGTTTCAGCTGTTACCAACACTGGCAAAACAATTTGAAAATGTTTTTCCAGAACTAAATGCACAACTTGATTTTGTAACAAAAGTTGTGAAAGAAGAAGAAGAAGCATTTTTGAGAACATTAGAAAAAGGATTAAAGAAGATTGATGAAATTATTACTCAACTAAAAAATTCGAATCAAACGATTATCAATGGCAAAAATGCTTTTGAACTCTTTGATACATTTGGATTTCCAATAGATCTTACAAGGTTAATTTCATTTGAAAATAATTTTTCAGTAGATGAAGCAGGATTTGAAGCTGAAATGTTACAACAGAAAAATCGCTCAAGAGCAGCAACTTCAGTAGATACAGAAGATTGGATTTCAGTTCATGACAATGAGCTATCTGAATTTGTTGGGTACGACAGTGTAGAAGTAAAAACAAAAATTGTTAAATACAGAAAGGTTAAAGCCAAGGGAAAAGAAGGCTATCAGTTTGTTTTAGCTGCCACTCCTTTTTATGCCGAAAGTGGCGGACAAGTAGGCGATACAGGAGAATTGATTATCAACAATACCTCTATACATATCACCGATACCAAAAAAGAAAATAACCTTACCATTCATTTTGCAGATGTATTACCTGAGCAAATTACTGGTGATATTATTGCAAAAGTTGACAGTAAAAAAAGAGCAGCTATTACTGCCAATCATAGCGCTACACATCTCTTGCATGCCGCACTAAGAAAGGTTTTGGGTACGCATGTTACACAAAAAGGAAGTTTAGTAAATGAGGAACAATTACGTTTTGATTTTTCTCATTTTGCCAAAGTAACCGACGAAGAAATTACAGCAGTTGAAACAATCGTAAATGAAAAAATCAGGGAGAATATTTTTGTACAAATTAAAGAGATGAATAAAGACGAAGCAATTGCAATCGGTGCGATGGCTTTGTTTGGAGAAAAATATGCTGACATTGTGAGAGTCGTTGTAATGAACCCGAGTTATTCTGTAGAATTATGCGGGGGTACGCATGTAATGAGCACAGGCGAGTTGGGTTTCTTTAAAATAAAACACGAAAGTGCAGTAGCAGCTGGGGTTAGAAGAATTGAAGCAGTAAGCGGAAAAGCTGCTGAAGATTTTATTCAGGATCAATTAAAAACTTTACAAGAAGTAAAAAACACTTTCAATAATCCCAAAGAATTATTAAAAACAATTGATGGAATAATTATTGAAAACAAAGATCAAAAAAAGAAAATTGAAAGTTTGGAAGCCAAACAACTGGCAATTATTAAAAATGAATTGGCTTCAAAAGTTGAAACTATTAATGGCACTAAATTCATTGGTGCGGTTTTAGATATCAATAATGCTGATGGTTTAAAAAAATTAAATATCGATCTTAAGAATATAGCTGAAGTAATTGTTTTAGCTACAAATACAAATGGTAAAGCAGCTGTTGCTATTGGCTTATCAGATGAAATAGTTAACACGAAAAAACTAGAAGCTCCTCAATTAATAAAAGAACACATCACACCTATTATCAAAGGTGGTGGTGGTGGTCAAAAAACATTGGCAACTGCAGGAGGACAAGATGCAAGTAATTTAGAGTTGGTAATTGCAGCAATAAAAAAATTATTGTAAATCAAATTACTAAATCATCAATATATTGATTAACAGGTGAAGGGTATCTTCGCCAGATAACGTCATATTCTCACCGATTTAAAAAAAAGATCCACCGACAATCATTTTAATTTGCCGTTAATCTTAATATAATCGGTATTTACAGAATTAATAAGATATTTTTGCTGCTTGTTAACCTCAAATATTTACATGAAACAATTCTTTTCAATTTTATTTTCTTTAATCATCACTTCATTTTCTTTTGCTCAAACGAGTGGAACCCTTAAAGGAAAACTAATAGATACAACTGCCAAGCAATCCTTAAAAGATGCTTCAATTAGTGTCCTTGATGCAAGTGATTCTACTGTAGAAGTATTTAGTCTTGCAAAATCAGATGGCAGTTTTGAATTATCAGGCATCGGCTTTGGAACGTATATTTTACAAATTAGCTTCAGCAGTTACGAACCTAAATTTCAAAAAGTTACTTTTTCAAAAACCAATCCGTTGGTAGATATTGGCACTTTATACATGAAAATTTCAGCCAATAATTTAGCTGATGTTACTGTAAAATCCTCACCTGTTCAAATCAAAGGAGATACCACCGAATTTAATGCAGGAAGCTTCAAAACAAAACCAAATGCTACTGCAGAAGATTTATTAAAAAAATTACCGGGCGTTCAGGTGGAGAAAGATGGTACGGTAAAAGCACAAGGGCAAAATGTAACAAGAGTTTTGGTAGATGGTAAAAAATTTTTTGGTGATGATCCTAAAACTGCAACAAGAAATTTACCTACCGATGTAATCGACAAAGTACAAGTATATGATGCACAAAGCGACCAAAGTGCATTTAGTGGTTTTGATGATGGTAACAGAGAAAAAACAATAAACATCATTACAAAAAAAGATAGACGCAAAGGTTATTTTGGCAAGCTTAATGTTGGTGCTGGAGATAACGAAAGATACGCAACAAGTGCCAATTTTAATAGGTTTAATGGAAATCAACAAATTTCATTTATAGGTCAAGGAAATAATATTAATCAGCAAAACTTCTCCGTTCAAGATTTATTTGGTACGATGAATGGTGGTGGTGGAAGAGGCGGTGGAATGTTTGGAGGTGGTGGTGGAAATGGTGGTGGCGGTATCGGTAACTTTTTAACTTCCAATCAGCCTGGTATTGCTACTACATGGGCTGCAGGATTAAACTACAATGATGTTTGGAGTAAAAAAACAAGTGTTAGTGGCAGCTATTTTTTCAACAGTATGAATACCAATAATGACAATGATAATTTTAAGGAAACCTTTGTTACCAATGATTCCTCTCAATACAATACAAGCACTACAAAATCAAATAATAAAAATATCAACCAACGATTCAACTTTGAAATTGACCAGAAAATTGATTCGTTTAATTCAATATTAATCCGACCAAATTTTAGCACCCAACATACAGATAATTTTAGTGAAACAAACTCATTTCTAACCAAAGGCAAATTCACCAATCTTAGTGGCGTTCAGCAAAAAAACTCAACAATTAGTGACGGATATAATTTTAATACGAGTATCCTAATAAGACATAAATTCAAAAAACGTGGCCGTACAGTTTCTTTAAACCTAACGCCGGGCTTAAGTACCAGCGAATCTGATGGAACAAATGTATCATTGAATAATTTTTACAATGGTGCAATTATTCTAAATGATACTATTAATCAAATTAATAGTACAGAAAGAAATGGTAATACTTTTAGCAGCAATTTATCTTATACTGAACCTATAGGTAAAAAGGGTCAAGTAGAACTCACCTACAACTACAACTACAGTAAAAATAATTCTGATCAACAAACTTATCGTTACAACAAAACAACAAATGCATTTGATATTATTGTTTTGAATTTGACCAACAAATTCGAGAATACCAATATTTCAAACAGGTTTGGTGCAAGCTACAGAGAGCAAGTAAATAAAGACTTAAGCTATACGCTTGGAATGGGTGTTCAGTTTGCTGATCTCACAAGTAACAATCAAACCAAGAATACGAATTTGACCAATAGCTTTATAAACTATTTTCCAAATGTGCAAATTCAATATAGTAAAAACAGAACAAAAAACCTAAGACTAAATTATCGTGGAAGAACGAATGCACCATCAATTTCACAATTGCAAGACGTAGTAGACAATAGCAATCAGCTAAATATCAGAACCGGTAATACTGCATTACAGCAAGAGTTCAGTCATAGCTTTAGTTTATTTTATACCAAGTTTGATATCATAACTTTCAAAAATTTTGTAGTAAGTCTGAATGGTAGTTTCACACAAAATAAAATAGGAAATAATGTTACCCAAAACACTACGAATCTTCCAATTCTTGTGGATGGCATAAGCTTAATCCCCGGAGCTCAATACAGCAAGCCGATAAATATCAATGGCGCAATGAATGTAACAGGATTTGTAAACTATGGTTTCCCAACTAAGAGACCAAAAGGAAATGTGAACTTTACCAGTACTGTTGTTTATACTAAGGATGTAAACTTATTTAATAATGTAAAAAATTATAATGACAATTATATTTTAGGCGAACGCATTAGTTACAACTTCAATATCAAAGACAAATTTGATTTGAATTTTTCAAGTACATCTTCATATACGATTGCAACCTACACTCTAAGCCCACAAAACAATGGTAATTTCTTTACACAAATATTTTCTGCCGAGCCTACATATTCTTCAAAAAATGGTTGGATTATCGGAAGTGATTTTGACCTTACCATGAACCGTGGACAAAGCAGTGGGTTTAATCAAACTATTCCATTATGGAATGCAAGTATATCCAAAGCAATCTTTAAGAAAAAAGATGGTGAGTTGAAGTTGAGTGTTTTCGATTTATTAAATGAAAATAAAAGTATTACGCGTACAGTGGAACAAAACTATATTCAGGATACACGAACTCAAGTTTTAACTAGATACTTTATGTTGTCATTCACATATAACCTCCGCAAGTTTGCGGGTAAAGGGCAACAACAAATGCCACCAATGATGAAAGGAATGTTTAGAAGAGATGGGCAACCAAGAATGAGAATGGGTGGGTTTTAAGTTGTAAGTTATAAGCTGTAGGTATTAAGTTTACACAGAACTAAATATAAAATTCCAAAGATGAATAATGTCTTTGGAATTTTTTTTAGTATAATTATTTGACTACAAATTTTTTATGAATAGGGAAGCTTTTAGTTTTTAAATTGTAATACAAAACTTACTTAATTAGCACAACCTTTTGTACATAGCTTTCACCATTTGATGTCAGCTTCACCATGAAAGTACCTCTAGATAAGGCTTTTGTAGCAATATCAATAATTCCATTGTTAGATTGATAATTAGAATGAATTACAATTCTGCCTGCCAAATCACTCACTTCTACTGCAATTATATCATTGTTGTTATTATTCAATTGCACATGAATAAAATCAGATGCAGGATTTGGATAAATATTGAATTTTGTATGGAGAGGAATGTGTAAAGTAAAAATTTCACTATAACTGTATCTTCCGTCATTATCAACTTTTCTAATGCGGTAATAAACCCTTTTACCTTTATTATTTTCTACAAAATCTGTAACTGAATAATTACGGCTGTTTGTTGCTTTAATTGAAGTAATAAAATTAAAATCAGCACCATTAAAGCTTTTTTCAATTTCATAGCGGTTTACATTGATTTCATTTTCTACTTCCCATTTTAAAACAATTTTATTACTACTTAATTTCCCCGAAAAAGAAACAATATTTACTGGCAATGCTGCAAGTCCGGGGCATAAATTATTCCAAATTCTATTTACATATTGCGGACTATCAATAAAAGGATTTCTATTACCCTGAAAGCTATATGCACCATTGTTTCTATCTTTTTCTTTCTGACTTACTGGATCTAAATTGTGCCATTTCAACATCAATTTTAAATAATTAATTTTAACTGAAGGAAAAGTATTGTTGTCAAAAGCTTGTGCTGCATCTGCATTGGCAGACCAAGTAGGTATATCGTCTTGATAACGTGTAACGAAATATAAAAATGCTCTTGCAACATCTCCTTTGAAAGAATCAATCGGCTCAAATACAGACCCTGTAAGACCTGCAAAAGAAGAACTCCCTAGTTTACTTCCATTCAAACTAGTATATGATGGAGAAGCTACCTCTCCATAAATGAAATTTGCTCTTTTCCCATTTACATACCCATCTGTTGGAAATATAAATAAATAGTCAGTAGCTGTGCCTGCAGTACTTGTATTACCATTAAACCAGCTTACTGGTACACTATGTTCTCTATTATAACAATCTGCTTCGCTATTGTATGTTCCGCATTGATTAGTTGTTGGCGTAAATTGATAAGGATCAACACTACCCGGTTTTGCAGAGTAGATATCATAAATTACATTTATAGAGCCTGTTCCAATTGTTCTAGGTTTAATATCTGTTAAAGGATATTGTGTCCACAAAGCACCATAAGTTTGAACATTATGCCCATTTGTAATAATACTTTTCAATGCAGTTTTTAATGCGGCACAAGTATTGTTACCTACACTATTATAATAACCGGAAGGGGCTTGTGCATTTGCATGCCATACATTAATCACAAAAGCTACTACACATAAAAAAATTTTCATACAATCATTTTCAGGCGTTGAAATTATGAAATAAACTACAGTTTTTATTAGTATTCTTAAAAGAGAAAACTAACCCCGCAAAATATTTTGAACTTTCAATTTCAAAGACATAGGTTTATGGTTGCGAATAATAAATACTTTCAGCCTTTTGCCTGCATTTTGTAATGCAGTTTTATACGATTGAATGTTATTAGAAAAATCATTGTCAATACCAATCAATATATCTCCATTCTTAAACCCTGCCTTGTCACCCGGTGAGTCTTTAATAATGTCAACCACTTGTATTACATTATCAATTAAATAAACTCCTAAGCCTGTATAAGAGAAATCAAAATTTTCCGAAAATTTGTTATTGGGTTTCAGATAAAATGTTTGTTCAGGATAATTCAATATTGCGTTAAACCGCTTCAATAAATCATTACCAATCAAACCACAACTCTGAGGATAAGAGGTTATGTTGTAAGCATCTTTAAAAATAAAAACAGGCACTTTTCTAAATTTATATGGGCCAACGGAAACACTTTTTATAACAGTCAATTCCATCTCTTTTTTACCTCCAAATCCTTCTGCCTGCGTAATAAATTTTTTCTTTTTCTTTTTTAACAAACTACTATCATCAAGAAAATCTTCGTTAAATAAAAAACACAACCCTGCACCGGTATCAAAAATAAATCTGCTCATTATTGATTTCGCATCCGCTACTTGAAAAACGGATAAAACCAATGAATTAAAAAAAGGCTTCATCATATATCCACCTTTTGGATATCTAAAAAGACCTGGTAAAAATATTTCCAATTCTTGCCTGTCATAATTAATCGCTACAATATATCTGCTTAAAAAGCTATAACCAATAATACCATCAATCTTTACACCATAAACACTGGTAAGCAAGTCATAATTATTGATGTGAAAGTTTAAACTATCTACTTTCAACCCAGTAAAATTTAGTGAATGATTATTTGTATAAGGCACTTTTTTTATCCCTGCAATACCTTTTATAGTTTTATCAGAATTTTCTTTTGTAAGCTGTAATTCTTCAACGGTTGAAGAATCTAAAGAAATGCCACCACTTCCTGTATCTAAAATAAAATTTAAAGTATCTTTTGAATCGTCAATCGTACTTCTTACTAAGATGATACCTCCATTTAATTGTATAAATGGAATCTTTGTAATGAAAGTAGCGGCAGATTGCACTGAAGTTTCTTGTGCTGTTGAATCAAGACAACAGAAAAATGTAATCACAATAAAAACAAAATTTTTTTTCATACAACTCTCTTAACCGCAAATGAATTTACAACAAAGAATAACAACTTGCAAACCTTACAGCCCTAACTTTGTTATGATTAAAAAGGAAAGCACATGCAGTTAGCAGATTTGTACAAGAAAGCCCTAGCATTTGAATTTTTAAGTGTTCAAGAAGGAATGTTTTTATTTGAAAAGGCCCCATTAACCGAATTAATGGCAGTTGCAAATGAGATGAAAAAACACCATGTACCTCATGGAAAAGTTACCTGGCAAATTGATAGAAATGTAAATACCACCAATGTATGTATTGCAAATTGTAAGTTCTGTAATTTTTTCAGAATACCCGGACATGCAGATGCATACATTACAGACATGGCCACTTACAGAAAAAAAATTGAGGAAACATTGCGTTGGGGTGGTGATCAGTTGTTGTTACAAGGCGGTCATCATCCTGAATTAGGACTAGATTTTTATACCAATATTTTCCGTGCAATAAAACAAGAATATCCTACCATCAAATTACATGCATTAGGACCACCGGAAATTGCACACATCACCAAATTAGAGAAAAGCACACACCATGAAGTACTGAAATCCCTGCAGGAAGCAGGTTTGGACAGCTTACCTGGTGCTGGTGCTGAAATATTAACAGACAGAGTAAGACGATTAATAAGCAAAGGAAAATGTGGATCAGACGAATGGTTGGCAGTAATGCATGAAGCGCATAAATTAAATATTACTACAAGTGCTACAATGATGTTTGGTCATGTTGAAACTTTAGAAGAAAGATTTATTCACCTAACAAGAATACGTGAAGTACAAGCAATGAAACCTGCTGATGCAAAAGGTTTTCTGGCATTTATCCCTTGGACTTTTCAGGATGTAGATACTTTATTGGCAAAAATAAGAGGCGTACAAAACTTAACCACCGCAGAGGAATATATCAGAATGATTGCTATCAGCAGAATCATGTTACCTAATATTAAAAACATACAGGCAAGTTGGTTAACTGTTGGTAAACAAACTGCACAAATTTGTTTGAATGCCGGCGCCAATGATTTTGGAAGTATTATGCTCGAAGAAAATGTAGTAAGTGCAGCAGGAGCTCCTCATCGGTTTACTTATAAGAGTATTCAGGATGCAATCAAAGAAGGGGGCTATGAACCACAACTTAGAAACCAACAATACGAATGGAGAACAATTCCTGAAACAATCGAAGAACAGGTTATTGATTATTAGAAAACGTAAAGCATTCCTTTGTTATTTATCTTTACAATGTGCAAACTCATAAAACCAAAGGTATTGTTTTGCGTACTGTAAAGTATGGCGAAACAAGTATCATTACTTCTATATACACTGAATTATTTGGGGTACAGAGTTATATTGTAAAAGGCGTCAGACAATCTTCAAAAAAATCTCAGGGCAAAGGAAACTACTTTCAACCGGCGGCTATTTTAGAGATGGAAGTCTACCACAATGAATTAAAAAATCTTCAATTCATTAAAGAATTTCAATGGGCTTTTTTGCACAATACTATATTTTTTGACGTAACACGAAATGCAGTTGCGATGTATATTATTGAATTATTGCAACATAGTTTAAAGCAACCGGAAGCAAACCCAGAATTGTATTATTTGATAGAAGATACTTTGAAGCAAACAGATACAGGCTCCAATACCTTGGTAAGTAACATTCCCTTATATTTTACTTTGCATCTTAGTGGTGAATTGGGTTTTAAAATGCAAGGTGATTATTCAACCACAACACCCATTCTTGATTTACAAGAAGGAAACTTTGTTACAGAACAACCGCTGCATCCTTATTTCATTGAAGGTACTTTGGCCGAAACAATTTCAAAAATCAACCATATTCAATTTTATAACGATCTTGAAAATATAAAATTAAACAGAGATATCAGAAGGAGTTTATTAATGTATTTGCAACAATATATTGCTTTACATATACAAGATTTTGGTGAAATGAAAAGCATGATTGTGCTGCAGGAAATATTCGGTTAAAGTAACCGCTTTGCTGAATTTAAACCTTTATCTATAAGAACAACACCTGGGGTTTTTCCTTTTTCAAAACTACCTAACACTTGTTCTAGTTGTAATGCTACAGCGCCATTGATAGTTGCCCATTGTAATATTTCACTTAATGGGATAGAAGGAAAATGTTGTTTAATCATTTTCATTTCTGCTACAATACTTAATGTATCATTACTTGCCAAACTATCTGTACCTAACACTATTGTACATTGATTTTTACGCAATAATTCTACTGGTGGCAAAGCATTTTCAATGTATAAATTAGCATTGATACAAATACACCAAAACGAAGAATTCATTTCCTTTTTTACAAAAGAAATATCTGTTTCATTTGTAAAAGTATTATGTACCAAAATTAAATTTTGCGCATTTGTTGTATGTTGTAAATAAGATTGAATACTACTTTTTCCGGTCGGACTAAAAAATGAATTATTCACTCCCAACCGCTCATATAGTCTAACAAAATCGCCTTCCCCATTTTCAAAGAAATGATTTTCAAATGAAGTTTCCTGGTTGTGAATGGTGATGGTTTGTTGACTAAAATTTGGCTTTAAATATTCCCACAATAGATTGGAAACTGAATATGGTGCATGTGGTACAATTGAACCGGAATGAGATCCTTTTGAAAGCTGATTAAAAACATCATAATTGGATTGAGCTGTTTGGTAGCGTGTTTTTGCAATATCCGGATGCCAGCCACTTACTTCAATAAAATTATAATATTTCAATCGATGCAATTGCTTTTGTGGCAAAGTAAAAGTAGTGTTGCAAATATCTCCTACAGCAACAATTCCATCTTCTATCATTTCTGTTTCAGCATCTTGAATGCTCTGCGGAATCAAGTCTTCAGCGAAATGTCTTTTGCTTAAAATATCTAAAATAAAATCTACTAATCCACTTTTCTGTGGTATCAACCCCTTCATATGGCTCAGTTCCAAATGACAATGTGCATTAATCAAACCAGGAGAAAGAATGCCATTAAAAAATTGTACCTCATCACCCGCTTCGTTTACATCTACAATATTTTCAATAGTTCCGGTTTCATCTGTAATCAACACAAAATTCTCGGGCAACATTTTATTGCCCGTAAATAATTGATCAGCCTGAAACTTTTTATACTTCATAAAAAATAAATTCATTTTATAAAGACTCATTGAGAATTGAAAAGAATGAAATCCTTCTCAGACTTACTTTTCAGGCTAATATTTTTTCGAAAAGATTAAGTTGAATTACAATTATTAAAAATCTAACCCAATACCAAAATATAAAAGTGGTTTGCCTCTAAATATTCCTTTCATTTCCCAGGCACAATCTAGCTTCATAAAATAGCCCAGTAATGTACTTCTTGCACCAAAGCCATAACCACCTACAAAAGGACCGATACCACCTGCTTTAATATTTACAGTCACAGTTCCATTTGCATCGGGATAAGAAGAGTAAGGTCTTTGAATTCCATTAAACTTTCCATTCCATGCAGTACCCAAATCAATGAATTGTGTCAACTGAAAATTACGTAAAAATGCATTGTTGATTGGTCTTTGTAAAAGAGTTGAAAACACAGGGAAACGCAATTCGCTATTGAATACAAATGCATTATTACCATTGGCTACATTTTGATTAAACCCACGCATATTCATTGCTAAACTTTGAAACGCATAAGTGGCATCTTGCGCAGGTCTGTTCACGTTATTAAACTTAGGATTAACCCATCCATCTACACCACCTAAAAAATAAATTATTTTTTGGTCACCCCAGCTAAAATCACCAGCGGCTCTTGTTGCCCAAATAAAGTTTCTATATATTTCTACATAATTTCTAGCATCAAATCCAAAATTAAAATTGAAATTTTTAGAAACGCCCTCACTCATTGGCAAATTAAAATCCATGTAAAATTTATATCGCAATCCTTTCCAAATATTTTGTGCAGGATTGATACTATTGTCATAAACATATTCCAATCTTGCCAATGCATATTTTGTTAATGTATCATTAACAGGTAATGAAGATAAATCTTCGGCTTTTAAAACACCTCTGTCTGTTCGATAACCAAGTGTTGTTCTTAAACTTTTTGTTTCGTCAAAAGGATAGGAAACATTTGCTTGATATAAATTAGTGTATAAAGTATTGGCATAACCATTGGCTGGAAAGAAATTAGAAATAGTACTTCTGTAGTAGGTTAATCCCCAGTCTAATCTTCTCTTCACATTTTGAAAGGAGAAAAAAGCATCTTTGTCTTTCAAACTAGAAGCACCCAAACGCAAGCCACCAACAAATTTGATGTCTTCCATTAAATCACTTACGCCAACTCTGAAACTCCAATTTAAATCATTGCCATTATTGAGTTGTATTGGTCCCTGACCTCCACCGTATAATTGATAACGGTTTACCAAAATATTATTGGTTACACCAGCTAAAATATAATCTGTGCTAAACTTATACTTGTAGTTGAATAATTTAAGTTTATTAATCATTGCAACTTTCTCTTCCTGAATTGCAGTATTATCAGGCACTACTGCAAATGTAGTATCAGCTTCAAACTCAGATTGAAAAACATTTTTCTTTTGCAACTTTATTGTATCAATTGGAGCGATAATTGTTTCAGGCTTTCCATATTTAAAACTTGTGGGTTTACCTTCAGTTTGTTTTACAATACCTCTAACTGATTTCATATAATTGGTAAGAGCTGGATTGACATTGCGTTTGTTTAAAGCTGCATCATCTACTTTTAATTTGTATAAATATTTATAATCTCCTTCTCTTCTTACTTCACTTACCAATCCATTATTTCCTGCAATTTTGGTTTCTAATAATGAACTTTGGTAATTTGTAATTGGGAATGTATAAGTAGAATCTTTATACACCTGAAAATAACTTATACTATCCGGTTCTTGTTTGCGCCATGCAATTAATGTACTGTCTAACTCTTTAGCAGTCGGGTTTCGAAGCAATTCATCTCCAACGTAATACAATGAATCTAAGCCTGTACGTTGTGTACTAAAGAAACCTGCATACCTATTGCCAATTCCATTCTCATCAGCAACAAACGTAAAATGATTAACATTGTAAGGCATCGGAAAGGAAGCATTACCATATTTTAAATTACTTAGTTGTGTAATTTGTTTGGTGGCAGTTTTGTTTAAAATATCTACTAAAAAAATATTGTATCGGTAACTGCTTGGCAATACCGTATCATTACTAGGGGCATTTGCAGAAGGTCGATTGGAGGAGAAAATAATACCCGAACGATTAGGAAATGAAACAAATGTTGGATTGATATCATCATAAATATCATTGGTAATTTGTTCCGATGAATTCTGTTCAATTTTATAAATGAAGATATCCGTATGTCCGTTTTTTACAGCACTCAAAACAACAGTATTTTCATCTAACATGAAAGACGCATCCAATATCTGATCAAATCCTTCTATAGTTTGTTTGAAACGCTTGTACTTAGCTACATAATCGTACACAAACATTTTTATTTTACCCATTTCAGAATAAATAACCAAAAGCCTTGTTCCTTTGCCATCCCAAGCCATTACAGGATAATTAGGATTTTGATCTCCTTCCATCACTTTCACACCTCTGGATAAAAGTGTTTTTAAATCATAAAAGTTTTCGTTAATCTTCACACTATAAACTCCTTTCCTAAATTCTACCATAGCATAGGTATTATTTTTTGGATTTGGATTTACTTGAAAGTTGTAATAATTATTTTTACTGACATCTTCAGAAATAGTCAATTTTCCTTTAGGTGCATTCTTTCTTTTTTTGATGTCTTCATAGTATTTGTTTTGTTCAAATTCCATAAAGTCTGCTAGTACTTCTTTGAATTTTTTCTTACAAATTTTTAAAGATGCATTGTTGAGATTTTTGTAAATACGTGCCAAGTATAAAAAATAAGTAACATTGTCCTTTTTATATTTTTCAGCAATATAATTCCAAAAAGATTGCCCTGCTAAAGTTGGTTTGGCAAATGCAAAATGATAAAAGTTTTTATATTCTCCTCCCAATATTGCGCTCTTTAATTCATCATCTCTTTGTGTACTCCAAGGCTCTGCAGCATAAGCTATATAACCGTCTGTGAGCCACTTTGGCAAATCAAGCAACGCCTGATTACTTGCAAATTCTCCAATATCATCACCAAACAATAAATTATCTGTAAGTACCCTTGCTATTCCTTCTCTTATCTGATTTTTGAGGTGTGTATGATTGCCATCAAAATATACCACAATTTTATTGTTGACTAACTTGGTTAATCCTCCCGCTTGTTGCCAGTCAATTCCCAAACCAATATTTGATTGTTTATAATCGTCGTAACTTGTATATACAACGATGTTTCCTTTGCGTTGCAATGAGTATTCTGTAAAAGATTCTAATTGTGGTAATTCAGCTTCGGCAACCTGTGCAACAAATTTTCCCAACTCATTTCCACCTTGAGATGTGTAGGTATAAAAGTTAGGAGATTCAATAAATTTCCACTTCAACTTTTTGTATTGAATTCTATTTTTGCCAAATTCAACCGTGTTTACTTGGGCAGATACCAACATTGGAATCAGTACAATCAATATTAAAAAAAAACCGTTTATTTTATTTATATTAAATTTCATACCCAATCTATTACTTTTAATAAAACATTTGAATTCAATGCTTTGTAGTTTAAAAATACACAATAACTATCAATGCATAAAAATAAGTAAATACAATTTACTGAAAATAAAAATACTATTATGCTAAATGTTAAGGTTTTTACTTTTAATCCAATTCAAGAAAATACCTATCTATTGTTTAATGAAAATAACAATGCAATTATTATAGATCCCGGTTGTTACGGCTCTGCTGAACAAGAAATACTCAAACAATTTATTCAATCAAATAACCTGCTTGTAAAACAATTGATCAATACACATTGTCATTTAGACCATGTATTTGGTAATAAGTTTGTTAGTAATCAATACAAAGTTGAATTACACATTCATCCGCTGGAACAATTGGTTTTACAATATGCTCCAATTAGTGGCGAAAAATGGGGATTGCCTTTTGAAAATTATGAAGGACAAATCCAATTTTTAAATACTGGTTCAACTGTAAAATTAGACACCGACATTTTACAGGTTTTGCATACTCCCGGACATAGCCCAGGAAGCATCAGTTTGTATTGTAAAGAACAAGGCTTTGTAATAAGTGGGGATGTGTTGTTTCACCAAAGTATTGGCAGGACTGATTTACCCGGTGGTAATCACGAAACATTATTACAAAGTATCAAAGAACAACTATTGGTATTACCCAATGAAACGGTTGTACATAGTGGTCATGGAAGAAGTACCACTATTGGGTTTGAAAGAAACAATAATCCTTATTTTTAAACAAATTCCTGATTGCTATTCATAAAATTTACTATCCTTTTAGGGAATATTATTTTGTAATGCTCTCTTGTATGCAGAAATAAAAATAGCTCCCAAATTTTTGTAAGGCGGAACATAATCATCAAACTTTTCTTTGGTTGCACCTTTAAATTTAGGTTCAATATTTTTCCAAATCGCTTGCCAGTTCAAACTTTTTCCTGTTCTTAAATTTTCAGTAATTGCCACTATTAATGTGATATTCACTCAGCCCGCTCCGGTTTGTTTAGAAGCAATGATGTGTGCATCTGGACAGGTTTCCAACACATCATTTAAACGTTGATAACCACCACAACTACCCAATAAAATTACTTTCGCTGAGTTTGGTAATTGTTCAATTGTATTATTAACAAAATAACTGTGACCTCTGTGTATGATAATACTAGGATTTAAATTATTTTCTGAAAGATAATTTCCAAGTTCTTCTTGTGCTTTTGAGTCTAAATCTTCTTCGTTATCAAATGGCTTGTTTGAAAATATAGAAATGGGAGTGCCTTTAATACTTCTTAATTCTACCCATTTTTCACTATCAATTTTTTTCCATAAAGTTGATGGATAGTTCTGAAAAAAAGAATTAAAAATTCCTTGCCCATCTTTATCACCATAGAAAAACTGTTGTATCACTATTCTTCCCTTATTGTCTTTCAGAGATTGAATTGGCATATTATAAACCTCATTAATTCCTAATCTCCCCAACAAATTAATATGTTTTGAAGAATCCATTGATTCAAAAATAATATTCAACAAATTATAAATAATTTGACCTCGTTGATTATCAGTTTTTTCAGCCACTACCAAATTTTCTTGTATCCTTTGTAAGATTATTTTTTTTATCTTCTCATTATAAATACTAGCATAAGAATTCGCAACATCTACTGCATCTTCTAAGGTTCTTGTTTTCTCTAATCCACTTACAAAACTTCTCATCAATTGCTCCACATTATTTTTATCCATACGATTTAAAAAATCATCGAGGGTATTATAATTAGCTGCAATTTTTATAAATTTTTTATAATAATCTCCTTGCATCCATGCCAATAAAGTATCGGCACTCGGGGTTCTCATTCTTTCAAAAATGCGTTTATATACCCCTAAATAGCTGCTTGTATAAATTTCTTGCTCTCCTAAAACAATAATATAATATAAATCTTGTGGGCTAAGTTTTTCCAAACACCTGAATCTTATTTTTTCAGATTTCTCATCGTGCAAACTATTGATTTCGTTGATAAATAATTCAATTGTTTTACTCTGTAGTTTAGAAGTAAGCACATTCATCACTAAAGGCGTATCATTTTTGGATAACCTTTTTACATATTCAATTTGAGTTTTTACCAATAGCTGATAATATCCAACAGTATCATAAAGTAATTTGGTAATACTATCCATGCTCAATTTGTTTTGGTACAAATTGTCTAAAAAAGGAAAATACATTCTTCCTGTTTTCATAAGAGACAATAAACCAATTTTTTTAACAAGAGGATTATTTATTGACTGAATCTTTTTACCTAGTGCATCAGATGCAGCTGCATAATTATAAAGCTGTTCTGGAGAGTGGTAAGCAATACTTAATATAATACTATCAACATAAAAGGCATTTGGATTTTGAGCAAGGAAGCTTATGGTTTTATTGGGATATCGTTTAATTTTTTTTAATGATAAAATTTCTTTTGAAATTGGAATACTGATGTTATTTTTTAAACACAAATTTTGAATGAGTAACTCACCAACTTCCATTTCATTGTTCTCTATCAATGATTTGATGCTTTCGTTTTTCATTTGCAATTCCATTGCAGCATCATAAGATTTAATGATGTTGTAAAGCAATGCTCCCTTAATATTTTTTGACTTGTATCCCGAAATAAAATCAGTCAGCATTTCATTAATACCCCGTAACCATTGGTATTTATCCCCTTCTGTGATATTTTTATTCAACTCTACTTTTGCCTGTATATTATTTACAACAGCAGTCAAAGCATCGTTTACCATTTCATTGATATGTTGGTCTTTTCCAACATTGAAAATGGTGTCATTAATTCCATCAAGCTGACAAATTAATTTTTGATTATTATCAATGTAATCATGATGCAACACCCGCATTGCAGGAATAACAGGCATTGGTATTTCTATAGTTCTGTCGGGCTGAGCAAGAACAGCAATGTTGCTTAAAATAGTAATTAAAAAAAGGCTTATAATTTTTGACATATAAGTATAGGAGCAAAATTACCATCATTTAGCTGCCTATGTTCATTTTATAAAATACAAATTTTATAAAAATCTATACGGTTATTAACAATTAGATAACCTGATAAATACTTTTAAATATAACGGAAGGTTAATTTTGTGTAAACTTAAGGTTAAGAACATGGATGCTGCACCAAAAAGAATATTGATTGCTGATGATGAGCCCGATATTTTAGAAATTGTAAGTTACAATTTACAAAACGAAGGCTTTGAAGTTTACACAGCAAAAAATGGTGATGAAGCCATTGAAAGAGCAAAAATACTGCACCCAGACCTCATTATTTTGGATATAATGATGCCAAAAAAGACTGGCGTTGAGGTATGCAATATACTTAGAAGCCAATCTCTTTTTCAAGAGACAATCATTATTTTTCTAACTGCTTTGAGTGATGAAGGTTCACAAATCAAAGGCTTGGAAACTGGTGCCGATGATTATATCAGCAAACCAATCAGCCCAAAGGTTTTAATCAGCAGAGTGAATGCACTCTTCAGAAGATTAAATAAAGAAAAAGGCAAAACGATTAACGTTGGGAATGTGTGCATAGACCCGGTAAGATTTAATGTAGCAGTGAATAATAACAATATCATTCTTGCAAAAAAAGAATTTGAACTGCTACACCTCTTGGCATCAAAACCCGGAAGAGTTTTTTTGCGCAATGAAATTCTTACCCAAATATGGGGTACCGATGTAATTGTAGGCGACAGAACAATTGATGTACACATCAGAAAAATACGTCAGAAATTAGAACTTGATTGTATCACAACCGTTAAAGGTGTTGGATATAAATTTGAGTTATAATTCGTAAGTCTTTCTATACAACACTTCTGATTTATTGCGTTTCAAATTATCTTGATTGAAACGATATTCGTATATTGCCTGAAGCTATGTTTAAAACAAAAAACCTTTCTCCTAAGCAGCTCTCTGCATTTACTGCCTTAATTGTTTCATTACCTGTTGGTATTGGTTTTTGGCTGGTAGAAAAGAAATTTACTATCTCAATAATTGCATTTTTAGTAATGCTGATTGGCAGTTATTTTTTAATCAGCTTTGTATTAGAATGGTTTATTTACAGAAAAATAAAGTTGATTTATAAATTCATTTACCAAACCAAAGCATCGAAAAGAGAAGAGACCTATTACAAATATATTTTACCTCAAAAGAGCATTGATGAAGTGAAAGAAGATGTTGAACAATGGGCAGAACAAAGAAGTGCTGAAATTGAATTACTAAAAAAAAATGAAGCTTACAGAAAAGAATTTTTGCAAAATTTAGCACATGAATTTAAGACACCCATTTTTGCAATACAAGGCTATGTAGATACATTGTTGGGCGGTGCGCTTGATAATCCTGCTGTCAATAAAAAGTTTTTAGAAAATGCTGCACGCAATGTTGACAGAATGGTAAACTTAGTAGAAGACCTTGATGAAATTTCAAGACTTGAAAGTGGTGAACAGCCGCTCTATAAAGAATACTTTATCATTCAGGATTTGATACGTGAAGTGTATGAATCCCTTTCTATAAAAACAGGAAAAAGAAATATCAAAACCAGTATTAAAAAAGGCTGCGAAGCCCCTGTTAGTGTATTTGCCGATAAAGAAAAAATTCGTCAAATGGTGATTAATATTGTTTCTAATGCAACAAAATATGGTAAGCAAGACGGAACAATCGTAACAAGTATTTATGAAACCGACGGAACAAATGTATTGATTGAATTTAGTGATGATGGTATTGGTATTGCTGAAGAACATTTAAGCAGAATATTTGAACGATTTTACAGAACCGATCGTGGCAGAAGCAGAGATGTGGGGGGCACCGGCCTGGGTTTGGCAATATGCAAACACATTATTGAAGCACATCAACAAACAATTCATGTAAGAAGTAAACTAGATGTTGGAACAACCATCGGATTTACATTAACAGGCAAAAAGATTAACTCAGCCTATTAACTGAATAAATATTCTACGTCCTCTTTCGTTAATGATTTTACAAAGCCTTCATCATCGGTAATTAAATCCTTTGCCAATGCCCTTTTCTTCTCTTGCAGTTTAATAATTTTATCCTCAACCGTATCATTACAAATCATGCGATAAGCAAAAATATTTTTTGTTTGTCCAATCCTGTGTGTTCTATCAATTGCCTGTTGTTCTACCGCAGGATTCCACCATGGATCTACAATATATACATAATCAGCTGCAGTTAAATTCAGACCCACACCCCCGGCTTTTAATGAAATTAAAAACACTCGGCATGTAGTATCATTCTGAAAACGATTGATGGCTTTCTCTCTGTCAATTGCAGCAGTACTCCCGTCAAAATATTCATAATTCACACCAAGCTCATCTAGCTTTTCTTTTATCAATGCAAGCATCCCTAAAAACTGAGAAAAAATAAGGGCTTTATGATTGCTGATATTCTCTGTAATTTCTCTTCCAATCTCTTCTAATTTGACAGATATATTCGGGAATTTTTCGCCATCTTTTTCTTTAATAATTGCCGGGCTGTCACATATTTGGCGCAATTTCATCAATCCTTGTAAAATAGTCAACTGGCTTTTTTGAATGCCTTGTTCTTGTACTACGCCAAGTATTTTATCTCTGAAATCATTCCTGTAAGCATCATATATTTTACGCTGCTCAGAACCCATTTCGCAAAACAAAACCATCTCTTGTTTTTCAGGCAAATCTTTGGCTACTTGTTCTTTGGTTCTTCTTAAAATAAATGGATACAACAACTTGCGCAAATGATCTTTTTGTTCTTTCTCTCCAAACTTATCAATCGGAATAGAAAATTCATTTTTAAAAAACTCCTGACTGCCCAACATACCCGGATTAAGAAAATTCATCTGAGCAAAAATATCAAACGTATTATTTTGTAAAGGCGTTCCGCTTAAACACAAACGATTGGTGGCTTTTAAAATACTTGCCGCTTTTGCAATTTTACTCGAAGGATTTTTGATTGCCTGACTCTCATCTAAAATTACATAATCAAAATTTACTTCAGCAAATTCTTTGATATCACTTCTTAAAGTTCCGTAAGTGGTAATGATTACATGAATATCATTTTGCATTAAGCCATTCTTCAATCTTGAACCTCCATGATGTAAATAATAAGTAAGGGTTGGTGTAAATTTTTTAATCTCATTTTGCCAGTTGTACATCAAAGAAGTAGGACAAACAACCAATGCTTTTAATGTTCCTTTTTCTTCCTTCAAAAAATTGATGAAACTCAATGCCTGTATGGTTTTCCCCAAACCCATATCATCTGCTAGTATACCACCCCATTGCACTTCACGTAGGTAATTAAGCCACTGAAAGCCACTTTCCTGATAAGGTCTTAAAATAGGTTTTAAATGTGCCGGAGGATCTACTTTTTTTATTTCATAATTTGATCTCAACCTATCATATTTTTCTTCAAGCTGAACAAATAATTCCTCTTCATTTCGTTGATTGTATAAATCTTCAACAACGCTGTATTGGTATTTGCTAAGCTTTAAATCATTTAATTTTCCTTCGCCAACTTTAAATAATAAAGAATATTTTTTAATCCACTCTTCGGGTAAAATCCCCAATGTACCATCTTGCAGTTGTACAAATTGTTGCTTTTTTGCGAGTGCATTTTTTACATCGGCAATGGTAATTTTTTGTTCACCAAATTGTATTTCAACTTTAGCATCAAACCAATCTGTATTACTGCTTATGAAAATTTTTGTTGAAGGCTTAGCAGTATTGAACCTGAAGTTTTTTAAAGCCTCAAATCCATAAACTGAAACATCCAAATCTTTCATTGCATCTACAAACAAAAAGAACCAGTTGTTTTTTAATACATCATTTCCCTTCAATGCAAGCGTATCAGTATCTACAGGCTTTATAAAAGCAGAATGCAAATTTTCAACCTTAGCCAAAAGTTCTCGCTCTGCTGCTTCATTTCTAAAAATAACCAAAAGTTTATCTTCTAAAGGCAAAACAATTTTTTCTTTATCGCCACTTCTTACATCAACCCCATTGTATGTGTACACAGGCTGGAATACCAGATAATCACCCTTTTCTCTTAATAATATTTTCAGCTTTGGTTGTACATTTTTTACTTCTTCTTTTTTAAGATTTCCAAAATGCACATTATATTCTTTGGCAAGTGGCAAGACAAAAGTCTCTAATTTTTTTGACCAGGTTAATGGGTCAAAAATCATTTTACCGGTAGGTAAAAATTGTTCAACCAACAAAATATCTTCTGTACGTTGCCAAGTAAAAAATTGGTTGTTGTATTTAAAAAACAAAGTGCTTTCACTCTCGTTTTCATTCACATTCATTTCTACAAAAGGCAGCTTTACAATACACGCTACTTCGTATTGTTGATTTTGATAATTCACCACAAATTCGGGTGAAATAAAAGTGTTGTTAAATTCTGCATGTAATAAGTTGGCAGTCGTAAAAACTTTTTTAGGAGCCAGGTAAAATGCAAAATTGCTACCATGTAGTTCGGCAAATAATTTTTTTATTTTTGGATGTAAATACTCATTAATCAATCTTCTTGTTTCTTCGGGCAATTCATCATTGTATTGTTGAATGATATTGTCCCAAATGCCACTGAAAGGAGAATTACGAGTTAAATATTTACTTACTTCAGCAGGCATTAATTTTCGTAATTGCTGAAACAACATTTTATCATCTTCACTAAATAATTCTGTATTTACAAACTTATTTAAATCAATTTTTTCTATACGGTCTGTGTATTTGCTAAAGTCATCATCAGGTTCGCCTTGAACAGCTTCGAATTGGATATATGGATATTGTAAAGGGTTATCAGTAATTACAATACCTAACTTTAATTTACTTTTTGTTGGTGCTTCAACTATAGGCAAATTAAGTTCATTTTTTTCAACTTCAATAGAAGCAGCACTCCATGCTGTATTTGGCTTTGCTTCAATTGTAGCCGGAGTTGTTATACGTTTTATAGTAGAATCAAGTACCCTTAAAAACGGTTTGTTATCCTGATAAGTAAATTCAAATTTTCCTTTCAGGTTATCTTCCAAACTATAACCGTAAATACTCAACAATTTATTTTTAACCGCATCCCAATTTCGGATGGTGTCAAAATAATTCGGACCATAACTATTCAATAATTGCAGAAACACAATTACTTTTTGTACGCACAACGGATATTTTGTTTCATCGCTGTCATTACAACTTGTATCAAAATTTCGTTCTTCATTTTTCTGAATCAATACCGTGTAAACAGCATTTTCATATTCAACCTCAGCCACAATTTTTTCATCTTTGGCAGAAATAATTTTAGCTTTATTACTTCGCAAATATTCCTGAGCAGCGACAAAGCTTTCCGGCGATGAAAGCATCCGAATCATCTTCATATCCAACTGCTTCATTTTTACAATCGTGTGCTGCTGATTATAAATAATTTCTCTTTCACCAAGCATATTTCTGTCAAGCAATTCCTGTAACTGAAATAATGCTCCTGCTTTATGCCTGCATACTTCCGTTAAGTTGTAAGGACAAGTACAACGAAGCCGCATATTATTTGCATCCTTAAAATTGCTGATGAAAACCTTGTAATAAATTGAATAAGTATCATCCTTCACTCTAAAGTTTACATTACCCAACAACTCATCATGATCCATGAGTTCAACCTGACCAAGCGAATGAATTTTTTTTCCTCTCCTGATAACTTCTTCAGAGCCGTTGTTATAAATATGTTTTATTAAGTAAGGTAAAGCCATTGTATATCATTCCAAATTAAAGCGTTGTAATTCTATATCATTCACGGTTTTTTTTAAATTGAAACAAGAAACAAAA
Organism: Chitinophagaceae bacterium; assembly: GCA_947456805.1. GTDB lineage: Bacteria > Bacteroidota > Bacteroidia > Chitinophagales > Chitinophagaceae > UBA1930. The sequence goes on from CANGTN010000004.1 coordinate 30,417, forward strand.
TACAGTTTACCAAGATATCCGATTCAACTCAAAAATGCCATTATTAGACTAAAGAAATCAATCTACAAATGTAGTACATTGTAGCTGGTAATTATTACTTTATCAAAAGATTACTTTTCAAAATGTTAAATGAAGCAATAAAGTACACATTCATAAAAAGTGCTTCATTTTTTGCAATAACCTCTGCGCGTGGGAAGATGCGTTTCAAAATGGTGTAATAATATTATTTTTTGTTGCAATTGGCTGTAGTACTCTAGTAATAGATAGTTGGGGCTTTACGCAATTAGTTCTCGCAAAGCTCCGGGCTAGTTTGCTGTATTCCCCCCTGCCTTTGAACTTTAGCATTTTAATGAACTTTAAAAATACTATTTGTTTGGGTTGTAGTTTATGAGATAACCCAGATACCACAGATAATTTTTTACTTTCTAAAATAGTACAACTGCTAATATCCTTTCAGCATTCTCTTTTATACAAATTAAAAAATTGCTTACAATATGACGTTACCCAAGAGACTACTCATATCAGAGTTGATTTTAATTCCAAATAGAACGAAAATTGAACATATAGAAATGGAAAATCGTTCTAATCCTATTGATTTCTAGAGTCTATAATCGAACTTTGAAATAATGCTTTGTAATCAATAGGTCTATCTGTATTGTTACTTTCACCGAAGTAATAAATAACTATATTTATATAAAATTTAATAGACTTCCAATAATTGCATTGAATAATAGAAAATACTGAGTTTTATTTTCACTATTATTTAAACTATCGAATGCATTCAGAATTAATGTGTAGTTTGTAAAAATCTTTTGTGTCATTTGACTTATCCAAAACTCTGCACCTATTGGATCCTAATTGCTAATTATATATTCAATTAGAACAGGTAATAATGCTCTCAATTTTTTGCAAACTAGTAGGCAATAGCCGAGCAGTTACCAATTGTAATAGGAGTTATTTTAGACCAAGTATTTTCTGTCATAATATTACCCTGATCGGTATTTTTAAGTATGGATTTATGGTGAAAAGCAGAAAACTGTAGATCAGATTTATTCCAATCTTAATTCCCTGTTACTGGTTTTTTTAATGACAATTGATAATTAGCTGTATTCAATCCATTCCTGGCATCTTGCAAATTTGGATTTAGTTGCAGGGCTTTTGAAAAAGCAATAATTGCCAATTTAAAATTGCCATTCATAAAATATGCCCCACCTAAATTATTCCAAATAAAAGGATTGTAAGGGTCTATCATACTTGCAGATTCCATCATTCTAATTGCATCTGTATAATTTTTTTGATTACCAAAGCTGAGCCCTTTATTTAATAAAAGGTTAGCATGTTTTACCAAAGTTTGATTACGACCATTAAAAAGTTGAGATGCAATTTTCCAATGTGCAACTGCACTATCAAACTGATTAAGATACCAATAAGTTAATGCTATATTGATATGAGAATTGACGTGTCTTGGATAAATACGAATGGCTTTTGCTGAGTATCGCAAACTAGTCTCTAGTAAAGGTTTTACAGTAATACTATCCTGGGTTGTCATTACCTTACCATCATAAGGTAATAAAGCTTGAGAAAAATATTGTGATCCAACATTACTATTCAGCATCGCACTTTCTACATTATTTTGTACATCATTAGTAAAGAGTGTAAAATTATTTTTCCAATCTGTATTTCTAAGCCAAGTTTTATAGCCGCTAATCACAACAATAACACCTGTAAAGACTAAAACACTTGACTTTATTACTTTTGAGGTATTATAGTATAAAAACTTTGTAATTACCCAAGCAATAATACCGCAAAAAGCTGCTGAAGAGTGAAAAATTAATCTTTCACCCATTGTAGCACCAACTTCAAAAAATAAATTATTTATTAGTAAAAAAAAAAGTAAAAAGCTAGCTAGAGCAAATGCAATAAATTTTTTTTTAATGATAGCATAAACAGTATATACAACAATGCATAGCCATATTACAAGAGAAGCTATAACTACTGTATTTGTAAAACTTACATAAGGAAATGTATTATAAGAATAATCACAAGATAAATGAACTGGGAAAAATAATAGTTGCAAATATTTTAACCATGTAACTATTTTTGAAGGTAATACCTCATTTGCTTGAGCATATAAATAAGGGGCGTTTAACACATCTGTTATTTCTGTTTTCGTACCGTTGGTGATGATAAATCGAATGCCCAATAAAAGAATGGTTGTAAGTGCAAAACCTAAAAACCAATTTGATTTAATTATTGTAAAAAAACTACTTTTATAAGTAAGAAAATGATAAAGGGGTAATAAAAAAAACAAGGTAAATGCATATTCTTTACTTAAAAAAGCAAGTATATAAGATAGTATTGCCAGCCAAGCAAATTTGCTTTTATTATGCTGAAAAAATTTAATATAAAAAATACATGTAAGCAAAATAAAGCTAAGAGAAAAAATCTCATCTCTACTTTTTAAATTGGCCACAACTTCAGTGTGTATAGGATGCACTGCAAATAATAATGCAGCCACGAAGGGTAACGATTTATTGTTGGGTAAAGCAAGACCTATAAACCAGTATAGCAACAAACAACATAACGTATAATATGCTATTTGTAAAATATGACGAATGGGAGCCAATTTTAACGTTTGAGTTTCTATATCATTATCCAATTTTTTTACTATTGCCCTTTGTGTTTCAATATCAATGCTGTTATTGGCAGTTTGTTCCATGTTTTTTAGCTTTTCTATTTCTTCCAAATACTGTGTACCTAAAACATCACCAAATAAATTTTGCTCAATAGCAAATGAAACAATAGACAAAGGCCTAAATCTTCCACCATATAAATTAGTATTATCAGCTCCTTCATAGTTAAAGTAGCTTCTATAAGCATCATTACTTAAAATTTCTGGAATACCGGCAAAACCTTTCTGCACAAACATATTTTTCTTAATCACCATTTCGTCATCTAAAGCGTATTGATTGCTAATGGTATTTATATTAATAATTACACAAAGAATAGCAATAATATAAACTTGTATTTTTTTGCTTTGCAAAAAAGTTATCATAAATATTTAGATATGAGTAATAGTTAGTGTTCCCTAGTTGATAATACAAAAAAGTATGAAATTAATTGTTTAATCTAACATCTTTTAAATTCTTCTTTTTTTAATTATTTGCAATTTATAAATATTTGTTGAAGACATTAGGAGGGACGCATGCAGTGGAGTACACTAATTATTTTGATGTAGCTAATAGAAAAAATTAAAAGAACTTCCAATACTTGGTTTACAGTTTTAGGACCCAACATCATTAGGTTTGCATCCATACGCAAGAATATTCATGGTCATTAAACCTACTTTCAAATCCCAGAAATTACAATGTAGTTTGTGATTGTAAAATATCTATACCTGGTTAAAATGCTTTTATTAAATATGCTGATTTTAATATTTTGAAAAACTCTGTAACATAAATTAGATAGTGAAACCTATTTCAAATAAAAAATCCATATAACATTGATAATCAGTGTTATATGGATTAAAGTGTGCTGTAGGGGAAGGGATCGAACCTTCACGAGGCAATTAGCTATAGTACAAAGTTCAGTGGTCGACCCTGGTCATTAAAACATTGCTGCTTCAATGGCTCTATACTACGTTTATCCTGTTATCCTCACCCCCGAGACAAGAGGGCATGTCTGCCAAAAATTTCATCACCCCACAATTGGTAAGCGTACTTTTACGCTTCATTAATAATGCAAGATTACAATAAAATGAGTAAATGATAGATATTTTTTAATGATTATTTTATAAATATAGAAATTATCTATAATTTTGACTATAATATTAAAAATTATCAAATTTATTGCATTAAAATGAACGCAAAATTAAACATCGACAAATTAGACCTTCAGATCCTTCAGGCAATGATAGAAGATGCGGAAATATCTTATGCAGAATTAGGTAAAAAATTGTTCGTTAGCGGTGGCACCATACATGTCCGCATCAAAAAACTAGAAGAACTAAAAGTTGTTAGAGGTAGAAGATTGGCTGTAGATTTAAAAACTTTGGGATATGATGTAATTGCATTTATTGGTATTTATCTCGAAAAAAGTAATTTATACGACACTGTTGCCAAAGAGCTGAAAAAAATACCGGAGATTGTTCGGGTAAATTATACTACTGGCAACTACAGTATGTTTGCTGAAATTATTTGTACCGATATTCAACAATTAAAAGTAGTATTACACGATAAATTGCAAAATATAAAAGGTATTGAACGAACCGAAACACTGATTTCTTTGGAAGAAAGTTTTAACCGCAATATAGTAGTAGCTTAGCACCACTTATTAATAATTGAACACGCACCAAAATATGCAAGAAAACAATTCATTGAACCTAATTGAAGTAATAGCAGCAATAAAAAAAAGCAGCAAACAAATTATAGTTTTTATGTTGCTTTCACTAGTAATTGCTTATACCGTTCTTTTAATGATTCCAAAATATTTTCAATCTACTGCAATCGTAGTTGCTGCCAATCCTGCATTGGCAGATAAAGCAAGGTTTTTCAACAATAACATTCAGGGTTTATACAGCAACTTTGGTAGTGGCGATGATTTAGACAGAATTTATGGATTGGCAAATCTTGATACTACTTATAAATTGTTGGTAGATGAATTTGACCTTATCAGTTACTATAAATTAAAAAATGATAGTATTAAACTTCTTAGAAGAAAAGCGGTTTTGTTGTTGAAAGATGATTTAGAATTATCTAAAACTGATTTGAGCCAATTGAAAATTTCTGTTTGGCATAAAGACAATAAAGTAGCGGCTGCAATTGCAAATAGAACGGTAAAGTTTGTACAGGAAATGGAAGAAGGTTTCTGGAAAAACAATTATCAATCTACTTTAGAAAACCTACAATCCTCCATTACAAAAATGGAAACTGATGTTAAAATTATTTCAGATTCTATCAAAATACAAACACCCAACTCTGCTCAATCAATGCTGTTAAATAACAAAAGAGAAGTATTGTTACAACAACTTCAGCAATACCAAAAAACAGCAGATGAATACCGACTTGCAAGCAATAATAAAACTCCGGCTTTGTATATTTTAGAAGATGCTGTTCCTGCCGCAAAAGCAGAGAAACCAAAAAAACTGGAAATACTTTTTCTTACGGCAATTACTAGCTTATGTTTTGGTGTTTGTGCTTCATTAGCTTATGATCGAAATAAAATGGCATAGCACATGCTTAAAACCTTTCATCAACAAAAACAATATTGGGGAGCAGTTACAATTTTCATTATTGCAGGAATAGCCGCAATCGTATTAAATCAAATTTTGTTAATTGGATTACCATTTTTGTACATTATCTTACCAATTGTTTTTTCGTTTGTCATTCATAATATTGAAAAAATATTTTGGCTGTTATTCATCACGCTTCCATTGTCAACCGAGCTGAATATTACTCCCAGTTTAGGAATTGATTTTCCAGATGAGTTGTTGATGATGCTACTTACCGGACTTTTCTTTTTATCCATCATATCTCGCCCAAAATTGTTCCCCATTGTGGCTTTGAAGCATCCATTATTTATTGTAATTGTAGTGCAGTTATTGTGGATATTGGTTTGTACTTTTTTTGCTGTCAACCAACTACTATCTATCAAATATTTTCTTGCCAGAATATGGTTTATCATTCCATTTGTAATACTGCCACAATTTTTTATACAGTCAATCAGTCAATTTAAAAAATTAGCTTTATCTCTAATTATTCCAATGGGTGTAGTAGTTGTATTGTGCCTGGTAAGACACAGTTATTATCACTTTTCGTTTGAAGGAATCAAAAATACCCTCTCTCCATTTTTTAGAAATCATGTAAACTATTCAGCGATGTTGGTGTGTTTACTTGCAGTGTTGTGGTGCGTCAGAAAACTTACGCCCAAAACAAATCAATATCATTTGTGGTTAAATTGGGGATTGGTAATTGGCTTTATTGCTTTGTTTTTTGCATACTCAAGGGGGGCTTGGGCTGCATTGATTATTGGCTTATTCACTGCTATCATTATTCGTCGTAAAATGATAGGGAAAACTTTAATATTAGTAACAATTACCATTGTATTTTTAGTAGGTTGGTTAACCTACAAAAACCATTACGTTCGATTTGCACCTGATTATCAGCAAACCATTTTTCATTCGGAATTGGGAGAACACTTAAAAAGCACTACATCCTTAAAAGATTTAAGCAATGCAGAAAGATTTCATAGATGGGTTGCTGGTGCAAAGATGTTTATAAAAAAGCCCTTTACTGGTTTTGGACCAAATAATTTTTATACAAACTATAAAAATTATACTAGCAATATTTTTAAAACTTATGTGAGTGATAATCCAGAACATTCAACTGTACACAATTATTTTTTATTAACGGCTGTAGAACAAGGATTTATAGGATTATTATTATTCTATCTGCTGCTGTGTATGATGTTGTTGAATATACAAAAACTATACAATCAATTTAAAAATAATTTTTACAGAACTGTAACACTCACTACAGGTATTGTTATTAGCATGATTGCTGCAATTAATATTATGAGCGATATGATTGAAACCGATAAAATAGGCAGCTTATTTTGGTTGAGTATTGGAGTAATTTTTGTTCTAGAGCTGAAACTAAAGGAAGAAAAAGAAAGTATTGTTTCATAACAATTAAACCTGATAAATATCATACTAAAATCTGTTCTTAATCATATTGCATAATTATTTTGCACTTTAGTTTTAGCCACAATTAAACTATTAGAGTATGCTGATGTCAGTTATATTCTATTTAGTTTTAAGACTAAAATTAAAATTATGAAACAGTTTATTTTATTGCCATTTGTTTTATTAGGTATGATTTGTATGATTATATATGCATGGTGGCCCGAAGAAAAAAGGGTAATCAAAATTCATTAGATCAATAGTTTTAACCTGATTTTTTATTGAACATTTCTTCCTTTCCATTGGTAAGTTCCAAATTTTCCCAGCCAACCTGAAATTACAATATAACCAATATGCAGAGGTTGTAACAATGGAAACCACCATACAAATTTTTGTTTGAAAAACTTTGCAACTGGCAATGCGAATGCAAGTTCAATAATGGTTTTAACACATAGGAATACAATCCAATACAACCAATATATTGGAAATAAGAGTGCCACAAATAGAATGATAAAAAGAATCATATTTAAGCAATAAACCAATACCAATACCACAAATACTTTTTGATCTTTACTTTTAAATTTTTCTGCTTTACTTGCCCATCTGATACGCTGATTAAAAAAGCTTTTCCAACTTGGCATTGGGTGTGTAGTTACAATACATTCGTCTGAGAACAATACACTAATGTTATTGGGATAAGCTTTCTTAAATTTATTCATCAACAGCATATCATCTCCGCTTGCAATATCATCAATATCTCTAAAGCCGTTTAGTTCAAAAAATACAGCCTTCTTATATGCAAGATTCGCCCCGTTGCACATATTATGAAAACCTGCATGCACACTAGCAAACGTAACTCCTTGCATTACCATGAAATCCAATGCCTGAAAGGTTTGCAGCAAACTTCCATCTTCGGTATATTGTACAGGTGCAGCTACCAATACAGGATTATTCAGTTGAATACATGCATCAAAATTTGACAACCAATTTTGAGGAGCTATACAATCTGCATCAGTTGTAATAATCCATTCGCCAGTTGCATGTCCGATTGCATTTTCAATGGCTTTCTTTTTATACGAATTAAGTATTTGGCCGTTTAATTCATCAGCAAGAGTTATCAGTTTGATATTATCAAACTGTTGCCTTAATTGCGAGACAATTTCACTTGTATTATCGGTGCTATGATCATCAATTACAATTACTTCAAATAAATGCAATGGATAATTTTGTATAATAATGGAACGTAAACAATCACCAATAAACAAACCCTCATTGCGTGCCGGAATAATAATACTGAATCTGGTAGCGGATTTAATAGCAGCAGGTTTTACAAAAGGAGTTAACTGTAAAAACCATTTACGGTATAACAACAAAATTGCAGCATAACCGAGCAAGAGAATTGACATTACCGATAAAATGACAAATAACCACATACTACAAAGAAACAATTTACTGCAATACAAATAATTGTTTTGAAAAAGTAGGCAAAAACACATGCATAAGTATAACCTTATTTAGCAAAAAAGGGTTCTTTTAGCCTTCAAATAACAATGGGAATTACTAAACAAATAGTCGTCAAATTCTTAAAAAATTGTTTCTGCAAATAAACTTAAGATTAATACCATGTGTTTTTTTGATGTCCTCTTTACCATAAATGCTAGGATTATATAAAAGTCCAACAACTGCAATAACTTTTATTGTCAAAGAAGAAAAATACATAATAATACTGCAAAACATATCATTCGAAAATATTTATTACAATTGCACAAACATTGAATAATAATTTATGAAAAATGCAATTCTTGTTTCGGTATCATTGATATTATTTCTTGCTTGTCAACCCGAAAAAAAAGAAAAAAAGTTTGATACACAATCTTATGAAAAAACAAAAGAAACATTGGCAGATAAAGAGAAGAATAATGCTGCTAAATTTCTGAAAGTAGATAACAAAGACAGAAAAAATCTGATCGGTCAAACTGTTGTAATTGGGCATATCACCAATAAAGCAACTATTTGTACTTTTAAAGATATTGAACTAAAAATGAGTTTTTACAGTAAAACTGCCACCAAATTAGATGAAGGAATAGAAACCATTTACGAAACAATCCCTCCGGGTGAAACCGTAAAATTCAAAACAAAATACTTTGCACCAAAAGGTGCGGACAGCGTTGCCATTCAAGTGCTTAAGGCAATTGGAGAAGTGAAAGAGTAAAATTATTTTGTAAATATTTAATACACTACAAAATATTTTAATGCTATTCTTAATTATTAATTCTTAACAAAATCCTGTTTCAATAAACTCAAATTTATCTCCATCAAATAGCCCTTTATCACTCAGTTTTAAATGCGGTATTACAAGCAATGCCATAAAGCTAAGTGTCATAAAAGGTGCAGCTAAAGTACTTCCTAAATCTTCCTTTGTCATAACATCAATTGCAGTATAAGCTTCAGCTATTTCGTATCCATCTTTTGCACTCATTAATCCAGCAATGGGTAAGCCTAAAACTATTTCCTTATTTTGTGCTACAGCACTTACACCACCTTTTTCTTGTATCACTAAATTGATAGCAGCTGCAAGGCTTTCATCATCTACACCTACTGCAACAATGTTGTGACTGTCATGTGCTACGGATGAAGCCATCGCACCTTTTTTTAATCCAAAGTTTTTAATAAAACATTTTGCAATTGGTGCATTGCGGTAACGATTGACCACCACTATTTTTAAAATATCATCAGCAACATTACTGACCAGTTCACCTTCAATAATTGTTGCCGGGTAATAAATTTTATTGGTAATCAGTTGTCCGTCTAATGCTTCAATCACAGGAATTATTCCATTGATATTTGGGTATTCGTTTACTTTAATTTTTAATTGTTCTACTTCAATTTCATTGCAATCAAATTGATTGATTGGTGTTACTTCAACTGATTGAATAAAACTTTTTCCTGCAGCAGCAACCAACTCACCATTGATATACGTTTTAGTCACTTTGAAGTTGATTAAATCATCTACAACAATGCAATCAGCAGCATCTCCAACTTGTAACAATCCAACTTTCATTTTATAATGTTTTGCCGGATTAATACATGCAGCTTGTAAAACATTGAATATATTTTTTCCTTTTGCAACCGCTCTTGCACACAATTGATTGATGTGTCCAATTGCAAAACTATCCGGATGTTTATCATCGCTGCAAAACATGATGCTATCGGCATAATCATCAATCAAATCAATCAATGCTTCAAAGTTTTTTGCAGCACTACCTTCTCTGATAAGGATTTTCATGCCATACTTCAATTTATCCAAAGCCTCTTCTTTTGTAAAACATTCATGGTCTGTTGAAATACCTGTATCAATATATTGTTTCGCTTGCAATCCCATTAATCCCGGAGCATGTCCATCAACCGGTTTGTTTAACTGATGCGCAGATTGTATTTTTTTCATGACCTCTTCATCCTTAAATAATACACCCGGAAAATTCATCATTTCACTGAGGTATAAAATTTCTTCTCTTTCCAATAATTGATGCACAGCAGTACTATCTAAACTTGCACCTGCAGTTTCAAAAATTGTTGCGGGCACACAACTGGGTGCGCCAAAATTAAATTTGAAATTTACTTGCTTACCATTTACAATCATAAACTCAACGCCTTCTATACCACACACATTGGCTATTTCATGCGGATCACTAATTGTTGCAACTGTTCCATGCACAACTGCTAGTCTTGCAAATTCACTTGGCACCAACATGCTGCTTTCAATATGTACATGACTGTCAATAAAGCCGGGTAATATGTAATTGCCAATAATTGTTTCATCATTTTCTAGTGCTTCAATACTTTTAATCAATCCACTTTCTATGCATACAATTGCAGCATAAATTTTTTTATTGGGTATATCTACAATATTTCCCTTGAGTATAATGCTATTTTCAGACATTGTTATTAGTTAAAAATTTAAACGTTACTGTTGTTTTTAAAAATGCAATAGTACATTTGTTAAAATTAATCAAAGCACATGAAGAAGTTTCTATTTTTTATTTTCACAATTTCCAATTTTATTATTGCTCAATCTCAAACTGCTGATTCTATAATCAATCGTTTTATCGAAGCAAATGGCGGTAAAGAAAGATTGAATGCTATCAATACTTTACAAGTGCAAAGTGTATTGAATATGGAACAAATGGGAATGTCTATCAACATTACAAGCATTAAACAAAAAAATAAATTATTTCGTATTCAAAGCAGCAATCCAATGGCTAGCGAGGACAGTTATACTTGCATTACAGATACCGCCGGTTATAGCTACACTCCTGCAATCAATAGCCCAATGGGAAGTATTGATGCTGCACTTATCAAATTCACTCCCGCAGAATTAGCTGAGCAACAATATCAAACGGATTGCTCAGGGTTCTTTGCGCAATTGGTTGATTATGCTGCAAAGGGCTGTATTGCTACATTTGCGGGCACTGAAAAAGTTGCTGATATCGTTTGTGATAAAGTAAAATTGAAAACAAAATCAGGGCAGGAAATGGTTTATTTCATTTCTCAATTAAACGGGCAAGTAAGAAGACTTCAAGTTTCTGCGCCTGTAGCAATGGAAATGATGGGTCTATCTGGAATGATGAAAGCATTTGGTGGCGGAGGCGGCGGAAGAATGGGCGATAGAAAACTTGATATTGATTATGAAAAATATAAATTGTTTGATGGATTCCCTTTTCCTACAAGACAAAGTATTTCATTAGGGCCTATGCAAGTGGTGATTGAAAATAGTGGTTTCAAAGTAAATCAAACCATAGATCCTAAATGGTACAAGGTGAAATAATACAAGGTTAACAAAGACAAATTTTTTCTTAGATTTTCTTTTACTGATTACTATCTTTATATAAATGATTTGCTTTGTATGAAGAAAATAATAAGTACATCCATAGGTTTTTTTTGTCTGCTCTCAATTTTATTTGCACAAAAGAATTCTAGTAATTTAATTGACAAAATTAGCTATCAGCAAAACAATGGCAGTTGGAATTTTACTGCAATCAACCAAAATATTATTAAGGCTACTTTTCAACCAAAGCAGTATTCATCCAATGAAAATATTAGCGATGCTGTTTTGCTCAAACCATTGCCAAATGTGCATTTCAGGCAATCAATTGTTTCCATAAATGATACGATTACAATTGGTACAGATAACCCAATTCGTATTGCTTACTATGAAAATAAAGATGGTTATCGGGGATTTAGTTTTCAATTAAAAGAACATGAAAAAATTTTTGGTGGCGGAGAAAGAGCGTTGCCTTTAAACAGAAGAGGCTACCAATTCAATCTTTACAACAATCCATGGTATGGCTATGGAAATGGGGCTGATAATTTAAATTATTCTGTACCGTTTTTTACATCAAGCAATGGATATGGTTTATACTTTGATAATCCGAGCAAAGGATTAGCAGACATTGGTAAAACCAATGCTAATTTTTTGAATGTTGCATTTGTTAGTGGTGAATTAACCATGTATTTAATAATTGGAAAAAAGTATCCGGAAATCTTACAATCTTACCATCAATTAACCGGTACACAACCCTTGCCCCCACGATGGGCAATGGGAAATTTAATGAGCCGATTTGGTTACAGCAGCGAGCAGCAAGCAATTGAAATTGCTTCAGAAATGAAGTCGGAAAAAGTTCCTGTAGATGCAATCATCTTTGATTTATTTTGGTTTGGCGATAGCATCAAAGGCACATTGGGAAATTTAGATTGGGTTAATCATACTGCCTGGCCCAATCCCAAAAAAATGATTGGCGATTTTAAAAAAGAAGGTATTCAGACAATATTGATTACGGAACCTTTTGTTGTAAAAAACACTGTAAACTATAATGAAGCTCAACCCTATTTTTCAGTAGATAAACAACGAAATCCATACATTCTTACAGATTTTTATTTTGGCAATGGCGGTTTGATTGATATCTTCAGAAAAGATGCCCAACAATGGTTTTGGAAGAAACATATTACACAAATGAACAATGGTGTAGAGGGTTGGTGGGGCGATTTGGGCGAACCAGAAAAACATCCTTCCAATTTGTATCATAATTTAAATGATTTGGGTTTTAAGCGTTTGTTTGCAGCAGATGAAGTACACAATTTGTATGGGCATACTTGGACAAAAATGCTATTCAATAATTTTGCAAAAGATTATCCCAACAAGAGATTATTCAGTTTAAACAGAAGTGGTTTTGCTGGCACACAACGCTTCAGTATTTTTCCATGGACAGGAGATGTGAGTAGAAGTTGGAGTGGGTTACAGGCACAATTGCCAATTTTGTTGGGTATGAGCATGAGCGGAATCCCTTATGTACACAGCGATGCAGGCGGATTTGCCGGTGGCGAAGCAGATATTGAATTGTATATAAGATGGTTGCAAATGGCTGCATTCACGCCAATCTTTCGTCCGCATGGAACTGCTTTGTATGAAAAAGATTACAACGCATTCAGCTTTCCAAGTGAAGCAGCTTTGATAAAAAATCCTTACAAACAATATGCAAAAAAAGCAATTGATTTACGTTACCAATTGATGCCTTACAATTATACATTGGCTTACGAACAAACTAAATCGGGCAAGCCTTTAATGAGTCCTTTGTATTACCAATATCACAATGATACAACTGTTTATAATATTGGTGATGAATATTGCTGGGGCGAAAAAATTATTGTTGCACCTATTATTCAAAAAAACACCAATGCCCGAAATGTTTGGATACCAAAATCAGGTGCCTATAAATTTGGAACAAGTATTTATTTAAAAGAAGGTATGATTCTAGACAGCGCTTCAATTGACAACCAGTTGTTGTATGTGCCTCAGGGTAGTATTATTCCAACACAAAAAGTAATTGAAGGAGCAAATTCAAATGCTTACAAAAATCATGTAATTCAATGGCAATATTATGTTTCTAAAAACAATAAAGTTGCCAATAAAACCAGCTTCACTTTATACGAAGATGATGGCAGTAATAAAAACAGTATTGCAGAAAAAAAATATGAGTTGATTACATTAACTGCTTTGCCACAAAAAGATGGATATGTATTTAAAATAAGCAGTAATGGCGGTACTTTCAAAGGAAAGCAATTAAACAGAAAAATGGACATCAAAATATTTGGTTGTCCAAAATCCATTACAAAATTTTATTTAAATGGCAATAAAAATGCTTGTTCAACTAAAGTTTCAAAATCAGATGCTTCTATCAATATTTCATTTGATTTTGATGGCAAGCCATTAACTATTTATGCACGATAAAATATTGGTCAATTTTAAAAATGAAATTTTACCTAATCATCAGTAACTAAATATTTCTCTATTAGTAATTATCTACCTTATATAATTTCTACCTTTACGTATAATTTTTTTTATGGAAAGAATTGAATTTAAGGTAGAAGGAATGCATTGTTCGAATTGTGCATTAACCATTGAAAAATATCTTTCTAAAGAACATTTACAAAATATTAAAGTCAATTTTGTAACAGGCGATATTAGTTTTGATTCCAATTCACATTTAAATATTGAAGCAATTAAAACAGGCTTAAAAAGCATTGGATATCCTGTATTATCAAGCGTTTCAAATAGTATAACAACAGAAAAAAAATCCTGGAACTTTCAATCATTTTTAAAAAGTAAAATTCAGTTACTCATAGTTTCTGCAATCTTTACGATTCCACTTTCATTACACATGTTTGGTTTGCATTTTCATGTATTAATGAATCCATTTGTACAACTTGGTTTTGCGTTACCTGTTTATTTAATCGGATTGAGTTTTTTTGGCGCAAGTGGCATCAGGAGTATTTGGAAAGGCATTCCTAATATGAATGTGCTTATTACGCTGGGAAGCACGGCAGCAATGGGTTACAGCATTTACGGAATTGCAATTGGCAGAGCTGAGGATTTTATGTTTTTTGAAACAGCAGCTACTGCCATTACATTTATTTTATTGGGAAATGTGATTGAAGACAGAAGTATTCGCCAAACACAAAAAGCATTGCAACAATTAGCTAAATCACAGAAGGTGATAGCGAATATGATTGCGTTTGACAACAACCATCAAGAAGAAATTTTTGAAGTTGAAAATACTATTTTACGAGTAGGTGATTTAGTATTGATTAAAACGGGCGAACAAGTGCCAATGGATTGTAAAATTTTATGGGGCGATGCAAGTGTAAATGAAGCAATCATTACCGGTGAAAGTATTCCTGTTCAAAAACAAATGAAAGATTTTTTAATCGGCGGAAGTATTGTTGAATCCGGAACTGTGAAAGCACAAATTACCGCTGTAGGAAATGAAACAGTATTGAGCAACATTTTAAAAATGGTATTGAATGCACAAACTGAAAAGCCTCCTATTCAACAAATGGCAGATAAAATCAGTGCTATTTTTGTTCCGGCTGTTATTGCTATCGCATTGATTACATTAGGTATTAACTATTGGTTTGCACATCAAACATTCAGCGAAAGTTTATTGCGAAGTATTGCAGTTTTGGTAATCTCTTGTCCATGTGCAATGGGCTTAGCTACTCCGGCCGCAATTGCAGTAGGATTAGGGCGTGCAGCAAAAAGCGGTGTGTTGTTTAAGAATGCAAAAAGTCTGGAGATTTTTAAAAATATTAAGCAAGTTGTTTTTGATAAAACCGGCACATTAACTACAGGGAAATTTCAAATCGGCAATTATAAAAATTTAATTGTTGATGAAGCAGAATTTAAACGAATTGTATTTTCCCTTGAAAAATATTCCAATCATCCAATAGGGAAATGTATTGCAACTGAATGGAAATCAAATAATGAAATCAGGTGGACAAAAATTGAAGAATTAAAAGGCTTAGGAATAAAAGCAAGTGATAAAGATGGCAATGAATTTATTGCTGGTTCTTATCAAATTGCTACATCTGTTACAACAGAACAAGGACATAATATTTATGTACTCAAAAACAACCAACTACTTGGCTGGATAGATGTTGCAGATACTATCAGACCTGAGGCCAAGCAAGTGATTCAATCATTACATTCAGCAGGTATTCATACAGTTTTATTAAGTGGCGATCATAAAGCGAATTGCGATAAAGTAGCGAATGAATTGGGTATTACAGAATTTTATTTTGAACAAACGCCACAACAAAAATTAAATACGATTGCAAGACTCAATCAAACGATTCCAACAGCAATGGTAGGTGACGGGATCAATGATGCACCGGCACTTGCAAAAGCAACTGTTGGTATTTCTTTAAGTGATGCTACACAAATTGCGGTTCAATCTTCTCAAGTTGTTTTAATGAGTCATGGTTTGCAACATTTACCCCATGCATTAGGAATTGGAAAACATACTTACTTAACCATCAAACAAAATTTATTTTGGGCATTGGCTTATAATATCATTGCAATTCCTGTTGCAGCATATGGGTTATTAGGAAAATATGCACCGGCTTATGGTGCACTATTAATGGGTTTAAGTGATGTTGTATTGGTCATTAATAGTTTACGTTTAAAATGGAAAAAAGTGTTTTGATTTATTTTTCAATAAAATAAATTTTATCAAAAATGCCAATTCGAAACAAACCTAATTATCTTGTAAAGTGATGATCAAACCGAAACAAATACTACATCAATATTGGAGTCATGCTTCTTTCAAAGGTGAACAGGAGAAAATTATTCAATCGGTTTTAGATGGTAATGATACACTTGCATTGTTACCTACAGGCGGAGGAAAATCAATCTGTTTTCAAATTCCTGCTTTACTCAAAGATGGATTGTGTTTGGTTATTTCTCCTTTGATTGCTTTGATGAAAGATCAAGTTGAAAATTTATCTAAAAAAAATATTCCAGCTGCTGCATTGTACAGTGGACTTACCTATTTTGAATTAAAAATTACTTTACAGAAAGCAGTATCAGGTCAATATAAATTTTTATATGTATCTCCTGAAAGAATTGAAACAGGTATCTTTCAAGAGTTTTTAGCTGATTTAAATATCACCTTGATAGCAGTTGATGAGGCACATTGTATCAGCCAGTGGGGTTATGATTTTCGTCCACCTTATTTACGAATTGCAAAATTAAGAGAGGTATTGGATAACGTTCCAATCATTGCACTAACAGCTTCTGCAACACCTTTGGTACAAACCGATATTGTTGAAAAATTAAAATTAAAACAACCTTCTGTTTTTCGTCAGTCATATGAAAAACTACATGTTTCTTATTCTGTTTTTAAGGTAGATAGTAAGATTAATAAATTACTTGCCATTCTTAAAAATGTACCTGGAAGTAGTATTGTTTATTGCAGCAGTAGAAAAGAGACAAAACAAGTTGCGCAACTGTTACAACTCGAAAATATTAATACAGATTTTTATCATGCAGGCCTTACCCAAGACGAACGTAACACCAAACAAAACGACTGGCTACAAAATAAAATTCGGGTGATGGTTTGTACCAATGCATTTGGTATGGGTATAGATAAACCTGATGTAAAAACAGTGATTCATTACAATATCCCTGATTGTTTGGAAAACTATTATCAGGAGGCAGGAAGAGCAGGAAGAGATGGGAATAAAGCTTATGCTGTTTTGTTGTTTCAACATAAAGATGAACAACAATTATTAAATTTGCCGAATGAAAAATTTCCGCCGCTTGATGTGATTAAGCAGGTTTATCAGGCAATTGCAGATTATCTTCAAATACCTGTAGGTATTGGTCAGAGCAACTATTATGATTTCGATATCATTGAATTCAGCAAAAATTTTAACCTTGATGTACACCTTGTTATTAATATATTGAAAATACTGGAAAAAGAAGGACATCTGTCTTTTACTGAAAGTATTTTCTTGCCTTCTCAAATACAGTTTATTGTAGATAAAACGATTATCAATAATGTAGAAAATACTTATCCGAATCTTGATCTTGTTATGAAAACATTATTAAGAACTTATGAAGGAATTTATGAAAACAGAGTTTCTGTAAATGAAAAATTAATTGCGAAAATTGTGCATTTGCCTTATGAAAAAGTATATGCCGACTTAAATGCATTACAACACTATGGCATCATTGAATATTTACCACAAAAAGAAACGCCACAGGTTTACTTTATTTATAATAGGGCCTCTGCAAGACATCTTGCTTTTAACACAGCAAATTATAGTGAACGAAAAAAATTATATCAGGAGCGAATATCAATCATGCATGGATATCTGACTTTACAACATCAATGCAGAAGCCAATATATATCAGCATATTTTGGAGATGAATCGGTAAAAGCCTGTGGTTCCTGTGATAATTGTTTGCAATTAAAATCAAGTATTTTAGATGAAACCGAATTTAAAAAAATTGAAGCAACGCTGTTGAATTTTATTACCAATAATTCATTTACAGTAAAAGAATTATTGCATGCATCGAAAGGAATTAAACAGGATAAATTTTGGAAAGTTTTTCAATTTTTACAGGCAGAAAGAAAAGTAGTGGTTAATGATCTGGGATCTGTAGAATTGGGATAATTACAAGCGTATAGAATAATGCTAAAATAAATTGTTAAACAAAAAATCAATTCTCTTTTTTTACTGTCAGATACAATATATTTGAACATCACTACTTTTTAATACTGCATATTTGATTTCAAATTCTACTCTTTTTATAATTGACTTGAAAACAACATAAAAATATTTCGTAATTTTTATGTTGAAAATGGAGCAAAAAATTACTACATAAATTTGTGATATGAATACAGCTAAGATTGTTTGGGTTGATGATGAAATTGAAAGTTTACAAAGTCAAAAATTATTTTTGGAGAGTAAGGGTTATGATGTAACCACATTAACGAACGGTTATGATGCAATTGATTTTATCAAAGAAAATATTGTAGATGTTGTATTGTTAGATGAAAGTATGCCAGGCATTACAGGGTTGGAAACGTTGGCTAAAATGAAAGAAATCAATCAGCAGTTACCGATTGTAATGATTACCAAAAATGAAACGGAAACTTTAATGGAGGACGCAATTGGCAGTCAGATTACGGATTATTTATTGAAGCCTGTAAATCCCAATCAAGTATTACTGAGCCTTAAAAAAATTATAGATAATAAACGTTTGGTTGCTGAAAAAACAACTACCAACTATCAACAACAATTCAGAGATTTATTCATGGCTTTGAATGATAACCCCAATTATACAGACTGGATGGATATTTACAAAAAATTGGTTTATTGGGAATTGGAAATGGAAAAAAGCGATAGTCCCGAAATGCAGGAAATACTTGCAAGCCAGAAGGCTGAAGCTAATACGGAATTCTTCAAATTTGTAAGTAGAAATTATGCCAAATGGGTAAATCCAAAATCTTCTGAAGCGCCCATCATGAGTCATAATTTATTACAATATAAAGTATTGCCACATGTTGAAAAAGGAACCCCAACATTTTTTATTTTAATAGATAATTTGCGTTACGACCAATGGAAAACCATTCAGCCCATTTTTGCAGAAAGTTTTAGAATACTGGAGGAAGAAACTTTTTATTCCATTTTACCAACTGCCACCCAATACAGCAGGAATGCTATTTTCAGTGGATTGATGCCAATAGAAATTGAAAAGCAATTCCCAATTCAATGGAAAAATGATGAAGAGGAAGGCGGTAAAAATTTGTTTGAAGAACATTTTTTCAGAGCTCAATTAAAACGCCTAAAAAAGGATGATTTAAAAATCAGTTATACCAAAGTATTGCACCATCATGACGGTCAAAACTTAGTGAATAACATACACAATATGCTAGGTAATGATTTAAATATTATTGTGTACAATTTCGTTGATATGTTAAGCCATGCCCGAACCGAAATGGAGGTATTGAAAGAATTAGCCGGCGATGAAAAAAGTTATAGAAGCGTTACCAAAAGCTGGTTCGAACATAGTGCACTTCATCAGGCATTGAAAAAAATTACGGATAAAAAAATTAATTTAATTATTGCAACCGATCATGGAACAGTGAGGGTAAAATCACCTTTTAAAGTAATTGGCGATAAACAAACCACCACTAACTTAAGATATAAACACGGTCGTAATTTACATTATGAAGCAAAAGAAGTACTTGCTTTCAAAGACCCACGAGAAGCTGGTTTACCAGTGCCTAATGTAAATTCTGCTTTTATTTTTGCAAAAGAGGATGGATTTTTATGTTACCCCAATAATTACAATCATTACGTCAATTATTATCGCAATACTTTTCAACATGGTGGTATTAGTTTGGAAGAAATGATTATTCCGGTAATAAGAATGGTTAGTAAAAATTCTTAGTTCAATTGTTACTTACTTAAATGTAGTTTTGTGATTATGGTGGAGGTAGATACAATACAACATCCGATTATTTTGTTCGATGGCATTTGCAACTATTGCAATAATGCTGTCAACTTTTCTATTAAATGGAATAAAAATAAAAATCTTCGATTTGCTACTTTACAAAGTGAATTTGCTAAAGAAACATTAGCGAAATACAATATCCACAGTAATCCAGATTCTATTGTTTTAATAGAAAATGAGACAGTTTATTTTTTCTCAACTGCTGTTTTGAAAATTGCAAAGCACTTGGCATTTCCTATTTCTTTATTATCAGTATTCTTAATTGTTCCGCCATTTTTCAGAAATGCAGTTTACAAATGGATTGCAAAAAACCGATACCATTGGTTTGGTAAAAGGGAAACATGCATGATTCCTCATTCTGAGACAAAAAAATTCTTTGTTTCTTAAAATTTAAATTATTGCCTTTTTTGTTATTTCGTTTTTATAATTCTTAGACTATCAATCACTTATTGACTACTTTTCATTAGAATAATAATCTTATTCCATAGCTGTGGATAAAACAAAATGCACGGGCTGAAACATAGAAGTAAATTTGGGTAACAAATAAAACTGATACCATACACAGCATGAAGTATAATCAAACTACTTTAAATAAATTAGAAGATATTTTAGGAGAAAGTGAGTATACCGTTCGTTATGAAAGAGGTACTTTTCAAAGTGGCTGGTGCTTGTTGGAAGCCAAGAAAGTTGTAGTGTTGAATAAATTTCTACAAATTGAGGGTCGCATCAATATTTTATTAGAATTGATCCCCCAGTTGAATGTTGAGTTTGATAAACTGACCTTAGAAAGCCAAAAGTTATACAACCAGGTTTTGTCTGATCGATTACTGACTGCATAGTTTTCTATTTTTTCCGCAATAATTTTTATTTTGTAGTTTTACTATTGTGAAACAAACTCCATTAACAATTACTTTTTTAGGTACAGGTACAAGTAGTGGCGTACCTATGATTGCCTGTGAATGCGAAGTTTGTACATCTACCGATTCAAAAAATAATCGTTTGCGCAGCAGCATCATGGTTCAATCATCTACCACGACAATTGTAGTAGATACCACCCCCGATTTCCGTTATCAAATGCTTCGCACAAAAACAAAACATATTGATGCAATTATTTTTACGCATCCGCACAAAGATCATATCGCAGGGTTAGATGATGTTAAAGCCTTTACTTATTTCAACCATCAAATCATGCCTTTGTATGCCAATGCAATTACCGAAGAAGCATTGCGAAGAGATTATTATTATGCATTTACACAAAATAAATATCCCGGTGTACCCGATTTGAAAATATATCCAATTAATGATACAAGTTTCATGATTGGAGATATTACTATTACACCCATACATGTACATCATGCTAAAATGCCAGTATTGGCTTTTCGTTTCGAAAATTTTACTTATATTACAGATGCAAATAAAATTGATGCAGTAGAAAAAGAAAAAATTAAGGGCAGTAAATTTATTGTCGTTAATGCTTTGCGAAAAGAAAAACATGTTTCGCATTTTACATTACAAGAAGCAATTGATTTAGCAAATGAATTGGAAGTGCCCGAAGCTTATTTTACGCATATCAGTCATCAGTTAGGTTTACATGATGCAGTGAATAAGGAATTACCCCACAACATCCAATTGGCATATGATGGACTAACAATCAGCACATAATTTATTAGCCACCAACTTAAAAAAGTTTGGCTATGAAAAAAATTATTGAAGACTATTTTACTTTCTCTAAGAAAGAAAGAATTGCAGCAATGATTGTTGTTGTAATTATTATTATTTTCTTGTTGTTGCCTTATTTTTTTCCGAAACAAAAGAAGACAATATTGGTAGATGCTGATACCAATCAAAAAATTAATCAGTTCAGAAAAGCAATTGATTCTGCTGAGAAGTTCAGACGAAAAAAATTTGTTGATAATAATCATCATCAATATAAAATTGATGACAATGCAGTTGCTACATCTACAACACTGTTTTATTTTGATCCCAATACTTTAGACATTGCCGGATGGATTCGTTTGGGAATCAGTGAAAAAACAGCAACCACTATTTTGAAATATGTAAGTAAAGGCGGAAAATTTAAAACCCCCGAAGACATCAGAAAAATATGGAGTTTAAGAAAAAATGATGCAGATAGAATTATTCCATTTGTACGAATTGAAAACAATTATACTGCTGCCAAATTCAATGGTAGCAATAATTACAAAGCAACAAATGAAAAATCAATTGTTTTGTTAGATGCAAATACTGCTTCAACGTATGACTTAAAAAAAATTCCAGGAATTGGCAATAGTTTACCTTATAAAATTATAAACTTCAGAGAAAAATTAGGCGGATTTTTAAACATGCAACAAGTTAAAGAAACCTATGGTATGACAGACAGTATTTTCCAAAGCATATTGCCATTTGTACAAGTTTTACCAATAACAATTAAAAAACTAAATATCAATATAGCTTCTGATTTTGAATTAAATGCCCATCCTTATATAGATAAAAGACTTTCTAAAGCAATTACGATTTATCGTTCGCAACATGGTAATTATAAATCGGTAAATGAACTTAAAAAAATTGTATTCATTACCGATGAAGTGCTGCAAAAAATTACACCTTATTTAACTGTTGATTAATAATTTTTTGAGATAAAATTTAACTTGTTTTTTTACACTAACAATCGTTAGTTTTGTTCTCAGGTTTTGTATTGCCTTTAGCAAATGCAACTACTACTTTTAAATTTTTATCTATGAATTTCCAAACTTCAGAACTTACACAACAAGTGGCACAATCAGCCAGAGATTTTGCAATTCAACACATCAAACCTCACCTGATGGAATGGGATGAATCACAAGAATTTCCTATTGCTATTTTTAAGGAATTGGGTAAATTAGGAATGATGGGAGTACTTGTTCCAGAATCCTATGGTGGTGCAGGTTTGAGTTATTTTGAATACAATGCAATTATACAAGAAATTTCAAAAGTTTGTGGCTCTATTGGGTTGAGTGTAGCAGCACACAATTCACTTTGTACAAATCATATTTTAACCTTTGGCAACGAAGTACAAAAGCAGCAATATCTTCCCAAACTATCCACTGCAGAACATATTGGCGCATGGGGATTAACAGAACCCAATACCGGAAGTGATGCAGGAAATATGAAAACAACTGCTATAAAAGATGGTAATGACTGGATTATTAATGGAACAAAAAGTTGGATTACACATGGCAAAAGTGGTGATATTGCTGTGGTTATTTGCCGAACTGGCGAACCAAGAACAAGTAATAATTCAACTGCATTTATTATTGAACGGGGAACTCCTGGATTTAGTGCCGGAAAAAAAGAAAATAAGTTGGGCATGCGTGCAAGTGAAACTTGCGAAATGATATTTGAAAACTGTCGCATCAGCGATGCACAAAGAATAGGTGCTGTTGGCAATGGTTTTAAACAAGCTATGAAAATATTGGACGGTGGAAGAATATCTATTGCTGCATTAGGTATTGGCATAGCTAAAGGTGCTTATGAAGCAGCATTGCAATATGCAAAAGAACGTCATCAATTTGATCAGCCAATTGCAAACTTTCAGGGTATCAGTTTTAAACTGGCAGATATGGCAACAGAAATAATGGCTGCTGATTTGTTGGTATGGCAAAGCTGTGCATTGAAAGAATCGCATGAGAAGGTAACAAAATCTGGTGCCATGGCGAAATACTATTCCAGTGAAATTGCCGTAAAGATTGCCACAGATGCCATACAAATCTTTGGTGGTTATGGCTACACCAAAGATTTTCCTGTAGAAAAATTTTATAGAGATGCCAAACTATGCACTATTGGTGAGGGTACATCTGAAATACAAAAAATAGTAATTGCAAGAGAAGTTTTACAATAGCAAAATTTTATGCAAGAATTAGGAAAGACCAAACTTTTTTACCTAAAACAATGAACTAACTGTATAAGTGTAATGAGATAAAATAATCTATATCTGTTGATTTTATCGTAAAAAAAGGAGTTCTAAAGAACTCCTTTTTTAAATTTAGTATGACCATAAATCCTGTTCATAATTGAACAGTTTTTCTTTAATATTTTCACCTTCTAATAACTGAAACAGAGGGTCTTTAATTAACTGAGCCAATGTTTTATCTTTAGAATTGTTAAAACTAGACTTAATAATATAACTGCTAAAAAATCTACCCTCAAAAACTTCTTCCCAAGTCATTCTAGCACCAGCATTTTTCGGATTGTAAGCAAATGATTTGGCTAAAGAAGGCCTCAAATCAGGGTAATAAATCCAAAAAGCAACAGATGGTTGTAAATCTCTTTCTTTTCTATATAAAGGAGCAATACCAATAATTCTAACTACCATTCTACTAACTTCTTTATCAAAAACCCATTGCTCTTTAATTCTAAATTTAAACACGGAGTCAGATTTCGGAACATTTAAATTTTCTCTTGGTTTGATAATTGTATCCTTAATATTAGGATCATTAATATTTATTTCATAGCTGGTATCTACTAACCCAGGAGCGTAACGGGAAGTCAAACCGATAGCTTCAGATAAAGGTAATGGATCTGTAAACCTTTCATCTCTAAACGCCATTACCGAATCTTTCTTGATTGCATTCAATAATATTGAAAAGAACCTTTGGTCTCCATTATCTTCTTTTGCTTTGGCAGTAAAAGGTAAATTCATTTTCTCTCTTCCATCTATTTCCCTCCAAACAAACTGACTATAAGTTGCATCATCTTCACGAATATCATCGTAAGCTAGTGGCTTACGTTCATTGATTGATTCTGTTTTATATGCATAACTTGGTCTTCTGCTTTGTTTAACTTCAGCACCATACTCATTGCCCCCATCTCCTTGCAATTCCTCTATAGTGTAAACCCGCTTGCCAGGTGTTGCATTTGGTTGCTGAATAGCTGCACCCGCTGTACCACTTGGTTTTGAGGTGTCTTTTTTAGTAGTATTTGTTGGTTGTTGAGAACCACTAGTAGCAGCGGTTGGTGGCGTACTTCTTCCACGTCCCCTTTGAGCTAAAGACTCAACACTGAGCAACACCAGTGCGCTAAACAAAACTATGAGATGATAATGTTTTTTATTCATAAAATACTTATTGTAGAACGAAAGTAAGCGATTCTTCTAATGGCCTTCTGCTACCTGTATTGTTTTGGATATTTATTAAATCTATTATAACAGTTGTACCAGGTTGGCATTTTGCCATAAGTTTCTGAACATCAGAATTAAACAAATTGCCTTTCACATTAACTTCTTGACCGCCAGATTCTTCAAATCCTGTACCTGTGAAGTACATACGGAAACTAGTTACTGTCCAGGCCATATTACCAAAAATAAAGTCTTGAGGCATTCTAGCAGCAACACCTTGAGAAGTTTTAAACTTGGTTACTTCTAAGTCACCGCCTCTTTTCTCTGCTAATTTTGGAATTGGGTCAGGAACTGGCTTTATAGGAATAATCAATGGTATTTTTTTTCCAGACTTTTTATCGGTTACAGTTACAGTAGCTTTTCCAGGCTGAGAACATTTAATAATGTACAACCCGTTACCTTTTGCTGATTTTTCAATATTTCCTGGACCAGCCACATCTACATCAATTAATTCGGCACCAGCGGGACCAGTTACAGACAATTCGTTTTCTGCTCCATCAGCGTAAAAAACCCTTGTTTTATCTGTTGATACAGTAATGCCAGCCGGCTGACCAACTTCATACTTTATTTCTTTTTCTACTCGTTCTTCTTTACCAGTGTTTGGATCTTTGTATACTACTACTACTTTCTTTGTGTGAGGACCTACCCCCTCTGCTCTAAACTTTACTTGGGCAGGCTCCCCGGGAGTAGGTGAAGTGGCAGTTTGTCCATCAACCGTAATTGTAGGTGCTGCTTTACTGCTAAATGATGCTAAACCAGCGTAGATGATTCCTTCTTCATCAGGCATCATGTAAGATGAGCTAGACGAAGCAATTACTTCAAACTTATCATAAGTAATTTCAACCTCACCAACTTTTTTATGGCAATACTCTACTACTTGAGCTTCGCAATTGCGTATGTCATTTTGAAATTTACTTAAAATAGTTAAAGCCGCAATTGAAGGTGTCATATGAAAGTAAGCTGCTTCCCAAGTTCGTAATTCCTTGTTTTGTGTCTTTGGCATTGATAAATCAATGGGAAGTGTTTTTTCAAATTCAGCCTTAATATCAGGGTGAATTTCCATCAATTGCTTTTTGAAGTAGTCTAATTTTTGAAGTAACTGAGGCCCTTTCTTTTTTTGTTCAACAAAAAGTCTTGTAGCTGCATCTAAATCATCTGGTTTATAATTTACAGTATCTGTAGCAGTCTTTGCCCCAGACTCCATTATTAACTCACTCTTCAAGTCTTCTATATACTTGTAAGTTGCATCAGACAATGCCTTAGCTTTTTCGGCATAAGGTAACCATTCTTTTGCTTTTGCCTCTTTTGTTGGATCTTTCAATTTTTCATTAAAAGATTTGAAAATTTGAACATTTTTTTGTTCTATCGCATCGCTGGAAAGTTCCAAGCTTCTTTTTACAGTTTTGAAGGCATTTAAAATTTCAGCAGAAACATTCAATGCCAACATTGCTGTTAACACCAAATACATGATGTTAATCATCTTCTGCCTCGGCTCTTTAGGTAGTGCCATTATTAATAATTATTTAAAAAGTTAATCATTTGGTTTGAAAAGACAAATAAAATGTACAGATAGACTATCTACTCTGCATGGCAGTTAGCATATTACCATATACGCCATTTAGCTTAGATAAATTAGTAGCCAATGCTCCAATTTGTTCTTTTGCCTTCAAAGCATCTTCCGCTGTACCATTCATTGCTGCACTTGCTTGTGCCAATTTACCATAAAATTGGTTTAATGCTTTCAAGTGATTATTACTTTCTTGTAATTCTAATTCGTATATAGTGTTTAATGAGGTCAAGTTCTTTGCTAAAATTTGAATCTGACCATGAAACTGTTTGGTACTTTCTGAAGCCTCATTAAAAGCCCCTAAAGATGATGTAGCTGAACTAACTGCAGTTGCAACAGAACCCATTGCAGTTGTGGCTTCTTTTGTTTTCGCACTAAAATCACCTGCAGACTTAACAACATCACCAATTTCACTCATTTTTTCTACAGTTGTATTAAACTTTGAAAAATTAGTACTAAGTTTTGATAAATTATCTTGATTAATATTAGCTGCAGCCATCATTTCTTCCATTGAATTTAACGGACTAGCTTTACTTTCTTCTTTGACATGAGCTACCTCATCAGGAGGTAATATAGCATACACTACAAATATTGCGGCTTCAAGCAATAATCCTATAGGTAACATAATATCTGCACCTTTATAGTGTTGAATTTTAAAAAGTGCACCTACAATTACAATGGCGGCGCCCCCACTAACGAATACATTTAAAAGTCTGTTGGCTGCTGGAGAAAGACCTGCTGACATAATTTTCTGTTTTGTTTGTTTAATTAATATAGTTATAGCCCGTTTTGAAATCCGAATTTATATATGAAATTATTGAGAACTATCTTTTTGTAGTTCTTGGAGCAAGATCAATCACACAACGGAAACCTATATATGATTTGGCCGTGTCTTGATATTCATAAGATCTTGTACCTGTTTGTAAATAATAACCTACATCCTTCCAGCTACCGCCACGAACAACTTTTCCTTTAATTCTTGGAGGATCTTGATCCTTTGCATCATAACGAATGTCGGGATTCATATCATGGATAAAATTGGAAGCGCCTTCATAAAAATATGATTCAGTCCACTCGGCAACGTTACCAGACATATTGTATAAGCCATAATCATTAGGCCAATATGCATCTGCCCTTACAGTATAAAAACCACCATCTTCAGGGTAATTTCCACGACCAGGTTTGAAATTTGCTAGTAAGCAACCTTTCTTATTTCTCAAGTAATAATTACCCCATGGAAACATTGAATTTGTTCTGCCACCACGAGCAGCATACTCCCATTCAGCTTCGCTAGGAAGACGAAAATCACTTTCAACTGCTTTTTTCTTTTTTTCAAGATAGCTATTTTGATAATGGGTTCTCCAATGACAAAATGCTACTGCTTGTTTCCAATTCACACCTACTACAGGATAGTTGCCAAATGAAGGATGCGAAAAATACCTTTTAGTCATTGGCTCATTGTATGAATAAGAGAAATCTCTCATCCAAACCAATGTGTCAGGATAAATTGGTTGAGTATATTTTTTAATGAACTGATTTCTTTTAGCATCCTTATTTTCAAGCTTGGCAGCCTCTTTTAAGTCAAAATATTCAATTTGGTATATAATTTTCTTTGGATCAACCTCAGCTTTACCATACAATCTATCAGGCGCATCAATCATTAACTTATTTCCCAACCTTTCAATAGTAGCAGGGGACGCATATTTTAAATCTTTTGCTTTTGACCAGTTAATGGCAATAGCCGAATCATCTCCTTTTAAAGCAATAGAATCCCTTGTCCAGATTACAAACTGACGATACTCATTATTCGTAATTTCAGTTGCATCCATCCAAAAGCCATTGATGGAAACTTGTTTGTTACGTGCAGTAAAATTGAAATTAATATCTTCATCACTAGGACCCATATGGAAAGTTCCCGGCGGAACATACACCATACCTAAGGGCCTTTCAGCACTTGGTTTTGCAGAGGGTGCAACACCCATTAACTGACCATTGTCTAGTGTGCCTTTTGACTTACCATTTTTGTTACAGGCAATCAAGCTTATCAGCAAGGCCGGATAAATGACTAATCTAATTCGACTTCTCATTCTGTAAATACGGTTATTAGGTTATATTATAAATTTATAGGTATACAAACAAACTATTTCACTTTACATCCACTTGGTTGGATGTTTAATAACGCTACTACAATTTATTTATTGTCTATCAAATATTTATTAATTCAATTAACAATTTTTTTTTAAATAATCAATAGGAAGGTAAAGTTATAGAAGTTGAATCAATTCTACAACATCAGAAGTAACTTTTTTACAAAAAAAGTCTTTACAATGGTAATACATAACTCTTTCACTAACTGATTTATTTTTGAGAAGTGGGAAAAAATCATCTTGTTCTGTTGAACTTTGTATGATTCTATTTGGTAGATAATAATGCAACAACAACTTTACTTCTTCCGTACAATTAGTCCCTAATATTATCAATTCATTAACACCTTGTATAGCTAATTGAAGTACACTTGCCCATACGCCGAATGAGGTAGGATATTTTACAATTGCATTTCCAATATGCTCAAGCTTTTGTTGTACACTATGTTTCCATTCGGGGTTGTCAAATACAATTGACAAATATTGCATATTCGATGCCATTACAGCATTACCGCTGGGAGTTGCGCCATCGTAGATTTCTTTTTTTCTGACAATCACATCTGTTTGGTTATTTGGTGTGAAATAAAAAAAACACTGATCTTCATCACTAAAGTTTTCAACTACCAACTCAGTAATTTGTTTTGCTTTCAATAGGTAATTTTTATTACCGGTTATCTCTTGCAAATGGATATAGGCTTGAATTAAATAAGAATAATCATCCAAGAAAGCGGGTATTTTTGCAATGTCATTTTTATAGGTGTGATACCAATGCCCCAGATCATTTTGCATTTTAGTTTCTAAAAATGCGACACAATTTTCAGCTAAAGATTTATATTGCTCTTCACCGGTAGCTGCATAAGCCTTACAGCAAGCAGTAATCATTAATGCATTCCAACCCAAAATAATTTTATCATCTAGTGCTGGAGCAATACGCAAATTTCTTATCTCAAGTAATTTGTTTTTACTTTTTTCTAAAGTTTGAGTTAAAAGGTCTGCATTAATATTATTCTTTTTAGAAAATTCTGACAGCTGTTGTTGTACCCACAAAATATTGGAATGTTCCCAATTTCCTTCTGCGGTAACATCAAAATACGAACAAAACAATTCTGCATCATCACCCAACAAGTCGTCAATTTCCTGTTTACTCCAAGTATAATATTTTCCTTCTACGCCCTCACTGTCTGCATCTAAAGCACTGTAGAAACAACCTTCTTCATGCAACATTTGTGTAGTAATAAATTGAAAGGTTTGTTCAATTGTTTTGCTATACAAATTATTTTTAGTTAGTTGATAGGCTTCAGACAACACACCTATTAACAATGCATTATCATACAACATTTTTTCAAAATGAGGAGCTAGCCATTTTTCATCGGTACTATATCTTGAAAAACCTCCTCCTATTTGATCATAGATGCCGCCTTCAATCATTTTTTGAAGGCTTAACTCTGCTTGTTTTAATGAATTTTCATCTTTTGTAAAATGATAATGCCTTAATAAATATTGTATAGAAAATGTTTGTGGAAATTTAGGAGCATTGCCAAAACCGCCCCAAACAGTATCTGCATTTTCTAAAATTTTATCTGCAATTAATTGCAAGTTTTCAGCATTAAAAATAGAATCTGAGTGATTAATAGAATTTACTCCAAATGAGTTAGACTTTATTAAGTGGCTAGTTAACTTTTCTGACTGTGCATCAATTTCAGAGCGTTTATTTACAAAAGCAGCATGAATATTTTTTAAAATATCACTCCAACTAATTCTGTTAAAAGCTTGTTTCGGCGGAAAGTAGGTTCCTCCAAAAAATGGTTTTGCATTGGGTGTTAAAAAAACATTCAATGGCCAACCACCACTTCCAGTCATTGCCTGAACTGCATCCATATAAATATGATCAAGATCCGGGCGTTCTTCTCTGTCAATTTTTATATTGATAAAATATTCATTCATTAAAGCTGCAGTATCTTCGTTTTCAAAACTTTCTCTTTCCATTACATGGCACCAATGGCAGGCTGCGTAACCTATGCTAATCAAAATTGGTTTGTCTTCTACTTTCGCCTTGTGCAAAGCCTCTTCACCCCAGGGATACCAGTCAACAGGATTGTGTGCATGTTGCAACAAGTATGGAGACGTTTCATCTATTAATTTATTAGTATGCATTTTCAAAATTTATGTATAAAAAAGCCTGTCTATTTGGTGATGACAGGCTATTGTATCAAAGAAAGTAATAATTATTTTTTTGAAGCATTCGCTAAATACTTATCCAATGCTGTTACCATACTTGGAGCTTGTGGTGATGGCGCCTTGATTGTTAAAGATAAACCTGCCTCTTCTACCGCTTTAGCTGTGTTATCCCCAAATGCGCCAATCGCTGTTCCATTTTGTTTAAATTTCGGAAAATTATCCAACAAACTTTTTACACCACTTGGAGTAAAAAAGCAAATAACATCATACGTATTTTTTTCTAAAATATCTTTGATATCATTACTGATAGTTCTGTACATGAATGCAAGAGCATATTCACAATTATGATTTTTTAACCAGCCCACAATTTCATTATCCTGTTGGTTTTCACTGCATACGTATAGAAAGTTTACATTTTCTTTATGCTTGTTTATCACATCAAACATACTTTTATTACTACCATCAGCTCCATAAAATACTTTACGCTTACGATATAGAATAAATTTTTGTAGATACAGTGCTACAGCTTCTGTTATACAAAAGTATTTGGTATCTTGATTAATAGATATTTTCATTTCTTCGCACATTCTGAAAAAATGATCAATTGCATTTCTACTGGTAAAAATTACAGCAGTAAAGTTTGTAATATCAATTTTCTGACGGCGAAATTCTCTTGCAGATAATCCCTCCAACTTGATAAAGGGTTTAAAAATCAATTCAACTTGGAATTTACGTTCTAAATCAAAGTAAGGAGATTTCTCGCTTTCCGGTTGAGGCTGAGAAATTAATATTTTCTTAATTGCCTTTTTTGTGGTTACACTCTTAGCTACGATTTTTGCCATGCTATTGTACTGTATTAAACTTAGTTTTATTATACCCCTTGTATATAATTAAAAAGAACCTTATATATTATCAATAAGGGCAATACCTCTGCGGCGCAAATGTATAGAAAAAAATGCAAGGCATTAACATGTAGGCTTCTGCGGATTGTTCCCAAACTTGCAAAATACCTGTAAATCAAAAAAATTACGATCAAAATTTCTGCAATAGTAAGTGATACCTGAGCCATTTTTGCTGAACTATATGCCAAAAATAATATTAATGGAATAAATAATATTGCCATCATCTTATTGACAAGAAAAATAACAAAAACATACATATTAACTGCAGAACTAGCATTGAATACCCATCCAAAAAATAATAAGAATAAGTACTTTGTTAAATAAATTACAGCAAGTAATATACAACTGTATAAATACAACCACCAAAAATCAATAGTAATCCACCCCTGAAATTTAGCCATCAATGTAATTAACATTCCCCCACTAAAAACAAAAACAATATTCATAATTAATGAAGGCAACTTATCTTGTAACAATTGATCTCTTGTTTGATGTTGTCTGAATGAAGTTTGAAAAAACAAGTCAAAAAGATTACTAAAATATTTTGAAAATGTGACCCTAACAAAACCAACAATTAGTACCAACCCCGCCAATACATAAAACAATACATCGTTGGATGATGAAATTCTTTTTTGTTCTATCATCATTTCAGGCTTCTTGTCAAAAGGAAAATAAGCATTAAAAATAATAGCAGAATACGAAGAAGTGTCTGAATGATGCACAATGAGTTCCTTAGCCAAAGACCTTTGTATGGAATCTTTTTGCAATGAATCTTTTGTTGCATTTGTTAATGAATCAACATATTTTAAGGTATCGGAAGATATTTTGATTACTTGTGAATCATCAGCAATTTTCTCTTTGGTATTGTTTATCCTTGACTTTATAAGTGTATCCTTCTGTGCACAAACAGATACCCCAATAATTAAGAACAATAAAATGAATCTGATTTGTTTCAAAAGAGAAATATTTCTGCAAAAATAGTGTTTGTTGAAGTAGATGCTGTTTGAACTATTTATTTTTTGCTAAAATGAAAGGCGACTAAACAATATTACTTAATTTCATTTTTATAATTATGCACATGAAACAATTATTTATTATTTTTTTAATCCTCAATTTTACTGCAAATGCACAACAGGCAGACATTATTATTAAAAATGGTAAAATTCTTGATGGAACAGGCAACAGTTGGTTCTACGATAATATTGCTGTAAAAGATGGAAAAATAATTAAGATAGGAAAATTAGAAAATTGGCAAGCACCTAAAATAATTGATGCTACAGGATTAATCATTGCTCCGGGTTTTATTGATGTACATACACATTTGGAAGAAGATGAAAAAAGAAATCCGTTAGCAACTAATTTTATTTTAGATGGTGTAACCACTTGTATTACGGGCAATTGTGGCCTCAGCAATACCAATATAAAAAACTATTTTTCTTTTATTGACAGCTTGAAAATTTCTATTAATGTAGCAGCAATGATTGGGCACAATGATATTCGAAGAGCTATAATGGGACGTACGATGAGAGACCCAAATGAAGATGAAATGAAACAAATGGAAGGCTTGGTAGAACAAGCTATGAAAGATGGTGCAGTTGGGCTTTCTACTGGATTGATTTATATACCGGGAACTTATAGCAAAACAGAAGAAGTAGTTCGTTTAGCAAAAATGGCTGCAAAATACAATGGCGTTTATGCAAGTCATATTCGCAGCGAAGGAGATAGTGTAGTACAAGCTATTGAAGAGGCATTGCACATAGGACGTGAAGCAAAAATACCGGTACAGTTTTCACATTTTAAATTGAGCGGTCAACAAAACTGGGGTAGAAGTAAAGAAACTTTACCCATGATTGTTAAAGCAAGAGAAGAAGGCTTGGAAGTAACAATAGATCAATATCCTTATACAGCAAGTAGTACATCGCTAAGTGTGATTTTGCCCGATTGGGCTTTGGCAGATGGGCAAGACAGCATTAAAGCAAGACTGGCAAATACAACAGTTAGAAATAAAATTAAAAAACAAATGCTTAAGGGTTTAAGCAAGAGAAAATTGAAACATTGGAGTTATGCTGTTGTTGCATATTATGCTCCCGATACAAGTTATAATGGAAAAAGTATAGAAGAAATCAACCAGTTGATTGGCAGAAAACACAAAGCAAAAGACGAAGCAGAAACGATTATGGATATGATGACCAAAGGTGGTGCTAGTGCTGTTTTTCATGGCATGAGTGAAGAAGACGTAAAGTACATTATGAAATATCCTTTCAACATGATTGCTAGCGATGCAACTATTCGTGTGCTGAATTCGGGTAATCCACATCCACGTGGTTATGGCACCAATGCCAGAGTATTAGGTAAATATGTACGTGAAGAAAAAGTAATTAGTTTGGAAGAAGCCATCAGAAGAATGACAAGTTTGCCTGCACAAAAATTTCAGTTAAATGACAGAGGCTTAATCAGAGAAGGCTTTGCAGCAGACATTGTTGTTTTTGATGAAAAAACAGTAGCAGACCTTTCTACATTTGAAAAGCCACATCAATACAGCATTGGCTTTAAATATGTTTTGGTAAATGGCAAACTAACTGCAAGTGAAGGGATACATACAGGGGTAAGAGCTGGACAAACATTGAAGCATGGTTTTTAGTTATTTAGTTTACAGTTTAGGGAGTTTAAAAAGTTCAAGAGTTTCAACGTTTTTGCGAGGAACGAAGCAAACTTTATTTCACGCAAAGCAACAAAACGATAGCAAAGTACGCAATGAAAACTTTTGTGCCTTGTCGTATTTGTGGAAAAAAGTTCAAGAGTTTGAATGAGTTGAAGAAGTTTATTAAGTTCAAAGTCCTTGCGAGGAACGAAACAATCTTAATTTTACTTTTTTTCTTAAAGTATAATAAAACCAAACAAACATTAGCTGAGAGAAAAAATATGGGTTGTAAAATTTAATTTATATTTGTTACATGAATTTTTTGGAAAAAGAAATATTATACAAAATCAAACATTCTATTAAGCGCAAGGACCCAAATGCAGATGTCATTTTGTTCGGATCTCATGCCAGAGGAGATGCTAATTCAAAATCTGATTGGGATATTTTGGTTTTGGTAGATAATGATAATTTTTCGAGAGAGCTTGAAAAAGCATACCGCAATGAAATTTATGACTTGGAATTAGAAATAGAACAGCCAATTTCAACACTGCTTTTTACTAAAAAAGAATGGAACACAAAGTATAGTTATACCCCATTATTTACAAATATTCAAAACCAGGGAATTGTATTGTAATGCCCGGAAATATTGAAGATTATATCAAATATAGAATTAGCAAATCAAAAGAAATTTTTGAAGATGCGAAGTTGTTGAAAGTAAACCTACGCTGGAACTCTTGTGTTAATCGACTTTATTATTCTAGTTTTTATTTAGTAAGTGCATTATTGCACAAAAATGGAATCAAAGCAGAATCACACAATGGAACAAAAACTCAATTTAATTTACATTTTGTTAAAACTGAAGTAGTATCAAAAGACTTAGGAAGGTTGTATGCAAGGCTTTTTGATTGGAGACAAGAATCAGATTATGCAGATTTTATAGAATTTGATGAAGCAACTGTTATTGTGTTGTTTGAAGAAGTTGAAATATTTAATTTAAAAATATTTAACCTAATACAAGATTCATAAACCAACACTTTGGGTTAGGTTCTTGAATAAATATCAGTATTATAAAAAATCCTCGCAGAGTTCTTTAAAATTATAAATGTAACATTGAGACCCTGCGAGGAAGAGAAAACTAATCAAACTTTTTTTATTCTACAACAATCGTTTTTGTAGATGTTTTTATATTTAAACCTTCAATAACTAGTTGATAAATGCCCTTTAAAATGTTACCGGTATTCAAAGATTCTGATGCAGAACCACCTGCATGATTAATTGTTTTTTTAAATATTTGTTGTCCGACTTGATTATATAAAACAACATTATAAATGCCTTTATCAACACCTTCTAATTGTAATTGTATTGTGTTATTTTGAATTGGGTTAGGAAATACATTAAAACTATTTTTTGCCTTTCCTAATTTCACATTTACAATTTGGCTGTACTGAATTTTACCATCATTTTCTATTGATTTTATTCTGTAATAGTTGTTACCAACATTTGGATTTGTATGTAAACAATTATAGGTAAGGTTATTATTCGCAGCAATTGAATTTATCTTGTTAAAAATGATTCCATCTATTGAAGCTTCAACTTCAAATTTGTTTATATTAACTTCATTTGTAACACCCCACTCAATTTTTATAGCTGTACTAAATTCAAACGCTTTTACGTATTTAATTTGAATTGGTACACTATTATTCATGTATATTTTCCTAATTCGAAAATTGTCTTGATCAGCTATATAAAGATTAGAATTGTCAACTGCTACACCATATGGCCAATTTAATTGAGCATTTGTAGCAAAACTACTATCCCCACTAAAACCACCAATTCCATTTCCAGCAACAGTCGATATTATACCATTGGTTGCTAATTTTCTAATTCTATGGTTTTTAGCATCTGCAATAAAAACAACACCACTAATATCGACTGCTAAGGCGTCCGGTTGATTCAATTGAGCATTAGTAGCTAAACCACCATCACCACTAAAACCACCAATTCCATTTCCAGCAACAGTCGATATTATACCATTGGTTGCTACTTTTCTAATTCTATGGTTTCCCCATTCAGAAATATAAATATTACCATTTAGATCAATTGCTACATCTCCTGGTTGATTCAATTGAGCATTAGTAGCTAGTCCACCATCACCACTAAAACCGCTAATTCCATTGCCAGCAATTGTTGTAATTACCCCATTAGTTGCTACTTTTCTAATTCTATTGTTTTGACAATCTGCAATAAAAACAACCCCATTTCTATCAACTGCAACACCGTAAGGAGAGTTCAATTGAGCATTAGTAGCTAAACCACCATCACCACTAAAACCGCTAATTCCATTGCCAGCAATTGTTGTTATTATGCCATTATTCGATATTTTTCTGATTCTGTTGTTAAGACGATCTGCAATGAAAATAACACCGCTAGTATCAACTGCAATGCCGTAAGGAGAGCTCAATTGAGCATTAGGAGCTAGTCCACCATCACCACTAAAACCGCTAATTCCATTGCCAGCAATTGTTGTAATTATGCCATTATTCGATACTTTTCTGATTCTGTAGTTAAGACGATCAGAAATATAAAAATTATTAGAATTATCTGCTGCGATTCGGGTTGCATATATTTGGGCATTAATAGCTAGTCCACCATCACCATTAAAACCCCTAATCCCATTTCCAGCAACAGTAATTATAATCTGTGCTTTAGTGAGGCAAAACATCCACAAAAAAACCAATAAGAATATTAGTTTTTTCATATCAATTAAATTCATTTATTTCATCTATAACTTGTTTGCTTTTCCCTAAATTGTTATAGTATTCTTTTACATCACCTATTATACTCATACGCAATGAACCACCGTCGTCGAAACTAACTTTACCATTTTTTAAAGAATATTGCGTGATGAATAATCCCTGTAAATCACTGGGTAATTCATCAGTTGGTTTTTTACCTTCTTGTTTTTCTTTTATTAAATAAAATGAAAAAGCAGCATTTTGTTTTGAATAATAAATTGCAATTCCCAATTCTAAAAAAACATTTGGGTTTGGGTGGGTTATATCTATAATTACAACATTGGCTTTTTCTATTCGTTTGATAATACTATCCAGCATGGTTTTACCTGCAGATGCTCTTAATCTACGATAATCAATTTTATAGTCAACTCCTTTTGCTGTTGGTTTAAATCGATTATTAACATGTGCAATAATCTGCTGTATTGCCATTTCAGAATTATTGGTCGTGTTTTTTCTCCCTTCTTTTTGCCATTGATAAGCGGCAGCGATTACAAAATTCATTAAATTTTAATTTATTATTATTTACAAAAAAACTTCATCCATTTCATATTCCCCTTTTTTCAATTACATAATTTATGTATCTTTCCAACATAAAAAAACCGCTTATGTACACCAATGGTAACAAGATAAAAAAAGTAAGAGAACTCAGAAGTTTTACCCAAGAATATATGGCGGATAAATTGGGACTCAGCCAAAGTAATTATGCAAGAATTGAGAATAATGAAGTTAAACTTTCGGAAGAGAGATTAGAAAAGATTGCAGCAATTTTAGAAACTACCGTTGATGCAATCAAAGGATTTGATGAAAATATCATTATTAATATTACGAATGGTCAACATGCTGCATACAGCACAAATCCAGTAGTGAATAACTACCAAATTGATTCAACAATACAAAAATTATACGAAGACAAAATTGCATTATTAGAAGATAAAATTAAATATTTAGAGCATCAGTTGAAGGGGTAGTTTTTTTAGTTATTTAGTTTACAGTTTAGGGAGTTTAAAAAGTTCAAGAGTTTCAACGTTTTTGCGAGGAACGAAGCAAACTTTATTTCACGCAAAGCAACAAAACGATAGCAAAGTACGCAATGAAAACTTTTGTGCCTCATCGTGTTTGTGGAAAAAGTTCAATATGATTAAGAGGTTTAAGAAATTCAATGTTCTAATGAAACAATCTTTTTTGAAACGAAAGTTACCTCAATATTGTAACACTTCCACTCAATCTACTATAACCGTTTTTATGTAAATCAATAATATAGTAGTAAGTGCCAACCGGCAAAGGAACACCATTTATACGACCATCCCATGGATTACCATAACCCAAACTACTAAACACCAAATGACCATTACGGTTAAATACTTCAATCTTACAGTTTGGATAATCATTCAAAAAAGCAATATCCCATGTATCATGAATATTATCTCCGTTTGGTGAAAAGACATTCGGTATTACCAACTGTTTTAAAGCAGTCACTTTTACAGAATCTGTAGCATAACAATTTCCACCTCCTCCATACACATATATTTTGTAAGTAGTTGTAAATATTGGTGTAGAAATTGGATTTAATATGGTATCATTATTCAGATAAAAGGAAGGTGTCCATAAATATTTAAATGCAACAGGATCATTAACTGTTGTTTGTAAAATAACAGAAACGCCTTCTGGTGTAACAATATTTACTCCGGCATCTACTGTAGGTTGTTTGTAAATAGTAAGTGGTAAGCTAAAAGTATTAGAAACACAACCATCCGGATTATTTACAACTAAACTGACGTTGTAATTATTATTGGTGTTATATTTTTTTATCGGATTTTGTAAATTGCTTGTATCTCCATCACCAAAGTTCCACCTCCATTGGCTTACAGTACTATTAGGCGCTGTACTTAAATCCCTAAATAATAGTGGCACATTCGGACAAAGTGTATCTCCAATAATCTGAAAATTAGCAATCGGCTGGTCATAAAATGCACTAAGTGTTTGGCTCAATGAATCTATACAACCCTTAAGAGACATCGCTTGCAACTTCACAACAAACGGACCACTGTTTGTATAATAATGCGTTGGATTGATTACAGGAGTAGTTGTATTGTCTCCAAAACTCCAAACATAACTTAAGTCAGTTACGCTACCATTTACAATAGTACTCAGGTTGGTGAACTTCGCTTCACCTGCAGGCATACAAACACCGTTCGGTAGGGTAAATGCAACGGTTGGCAGCGGGTATATGGTAATATCTTTATTTACCGTATCGCTGATACATGCACTGTCACTTACCACATACATTTTTACATTATACGTATTAAAAGCAGCATAGGTTTTATAAAACGGAGTTCCATTTAATTTGATTGCATTTGTAGCATCTCCAAAATCCCAGTGCCTTTCTTTAATTGTACCAACAATTATTTTTGAAGTATCAGTGAATAACACTGAGTCTTTCAAACAAATATTATTGGTAGCAGTAAACCCTGAAGAAGGCTTGGGGAATACTCTGATAAATTGCTGAATGCTGTCGATACAACCACCACTTGATACATAGGTATATTTAATTGGGAAATACCCCACACCTGCAAGTGCAGGATTGAAATTACCTGCCGAATCTGTTCCTGTACCACTGTATGTTCCGGCTCCTGTTAAACCATTATTGATTGTTGCAAGTGAAACAGAAGATAAACCTGCATTTATACATTTACCGGCTAAAGTGCCAAAACTCAAATCTGCAAAAGCATTAATAGTAACGACTTTAGTCGTTTCTGAAATACAACCACCTTTAGAATACATTTTCCACTTGATAGTATAACTCTTATTTGCAGGTGTTGTAAATGCAGGATATTGATTGGTATAAACTTTACCCAATGATGGTGCAAGATCTGTTTGAAAAGTAGTAGGTTGCCCTATGAAATCCCAATAAATTTCTACCTTATAAACTGAATCAACAATAACAGGCGTTTGATTGGTTAATTTAACCAATCCTTTCGAACATAAAGTGTTTTCATTGGCAACAGTAAAATTAATAGTTGGCAA
The DNA here is from genome assembly GCA_947456805.1 of Chitinophagaceae bacterium. Taxonomy (GTDB): domain Bacteria; phylum Bacteroidota; class Bacteroidia; order Chitinophagales; family Chitinophagaceae; genus UBA1930. The sequence continues at coordinate 70,859 of CANGTN010000004.1, forward strand.
AAAGCCGCCTACACTAAAGTTTTTAATTTTTGTATTGCTACATCCATTAACGGTAGTGGTAGTAAGCCTTACAGGATAATTCCCGTAGGCTGTATATCGATGTGAAGGACTTTGCAATAATGAAGTATTCGGATTAGGAATTGTGGCATTGGGATCAGCAAAATTCCAACTCCAGGTAAAACTTTGTGCATCACTCACGCTAGTAGCATCCGTAAAAAATACTGTACTATCCTGCAAACACCCATTGGTAAAAGTAAAATCAGTTACAGGATTTGCATAAACAGTAAATGTTTGAAAAGCAGTATCACTTACACAACCACTTCCCGCATCAACTGCATGTTTTACAGTATAATTTCCTGGTGTTAAATAAGTGGTGGTAACTGGGTTTGAATTACCAGTATTAAGCGTTTGTGTATTTGCAAAATTCCAATGCCAATTTAAAATAGTACCGCTTCCAAAATTGGAAGTTGGTGTAAAAGTTACAACTGTATCCTTGCACAATCTTTGTGAAACTGTAAATGTAGAAAGCGGTCTTTGAGTTACTAAAACAGGTAATGAAAAAGTATCACTAATACATGCACTATCGCTTATTGTAACCAACTTTACAGTAAATGTATTAGCAGTAGCATATGTTTTGAAAAATGCATTACTGTCGGTTCTGATTAATGTAGTTAAATCACCAAAATCCCAATTCCAGTTTTTAATTTTTCCGCTTGAGATTGTGGCAGAATCTTTAAATCTGATACTATCGCCCAAACAGATATCTTTTTTATATCCAAATTTGCTGTTGGGTTTTGGAAATACATTGATGCTTGTTGTGATGCTGTCCGAACAACCTATCGTGGTAGTATATTTATACTTTATCAAATGATTCCCTACACCTGCAGTAACAGGATTAAAATTGCCTAAAGCATCTGTTCCTGCACCAGTATAAAAACCATTACCTAGAAGACCATTGGTAATACTCGCATTTGCAATGCTTACGATATTTGTATTGACACACTTACCTTGCAAGAATCCAAATGTCAAATCGGGTCTTGCATTTAAAATAATAATCTTTGTTTTCTCACTTGTACATCCGCCCTTGGAGTATACTTTCCATTTGATTGTGTATGATTTAACTAATGGTGTTGTAAATACAGGGTACTGATGTGTGTATTGTCCGTTTTGTAGAGGATTTGTATACGTATCAAAAACAGTAGGTTGGTTGACTACATCCCAATAAATATCAATTTTATAAATGGAGTCTTGCGCAATAATTGCCTGATCTATTAGTTTTACTATAGACTGAGAGCAAAGATTATTTTCATTAACTACATTAAAAACAACAGGTGATGCAAAACCGGTAATTGTGTAGGGTTTGGTAATTTGATTCACACAACCATTGGATGTTGTTGCTTGAAGTGTTACCGGATAGGTTCCATAATTGCTGTATCTGTGTATTGGGTTTTGTAAGTTAGAAACATTATTTATTCCTGATGTAGGATCTCCAAAATTCCATGACCATGTAAAAGTTTGTGCATCAAAAGTAGTGGTGCTATCAAAAAACTGAACAGAGCTATCCTGAAGACAACCAAGTGTGTAACCAAAATTTACACTTGGTAAAGCCCAGATTCGCAATTGTTTTATTGCAGTATCGCTTTTGCAACCACCGGCAATACCGGCGAAATGTTTGATAGTGTATAAACCTGGTGCACCATAAAATTGTGTTTGAGGATTATTATTAGTGGCATTTATAATTACCCCATTACCAAAATTCCAGTAAAATGAATTTAAAGTTGAACCTGCAAAAGAAGATGTGTCGGTAAAGGTTACTGAAGCACTTCCACAAGCTTCTTGTGTACTCATACCAAAAGTAGCTACAGGGGAAGGTGCTGTTACCACCGTTTTGATTGTATCCCCAATACAACCTGTAGTTGAAATTAATCTGAATTTAGTAGGATGATTCCCTTGGGTATTAAACTTCTTCTTAGCATTCTGAATACTATCTTGTGTATTATCATCAAAGTACCAACGAAACTTATTAATTGTATAATTCGTAGAAAGATTGATTCCGGTAAATTGCACTGTATCTGAAATACATCCGGTATAAGCCCATGTAAAATCTGCTTTTGGTCCTGGAACTACCTGCAATGTAAAATTAACATCTTCCGTATTATTACAATTATCTATTTCAATAGCTGTGCAAGTAATGGGAACAATATAAGTGCCAACTGCACTAAAAGTATATTCTCTTGGCAATTTGTAGGTATAATATTTTCTGCCATTTACATAACTGCTATCCGAAGGAATAGGATTTACTAAAGTAGTATCTGCATTTACCGGACCTAAATTAGCACCAACCTGACTCAGTTTCCAAATCATCTGAGATGGTTTATAAGCCAACTGTACTGAGAATTTAAAAGGGGAATTTGGACATGTTGAAGATGTGGCACCCAATCCAAAAGTATTTTGAACGCCGCCAACAATATTCAAATTATTAATCAATGTACCGGCATTGTAACCATAACTTTCAGCATTTCCCAAACCATAGGTTGTAGCAATAAAACCAGAATCACAAATGATAGTATGTTGAGCATTTCCAGAAACGGCTTTTATTACATATCGATAATTAAAGTTTTTAGGATGAAAGGCAACAACATCAAAAGTATTACTGCCATCAATTGTTAAAGATGCTAACCCTGTATAGGGAATAATTACCGAAACATAGTTTTTTGAAATAGATTCTTGGGTTGTGTTATAGAAGTCAGCTTTTTTTATGGATTGTTCCAAAGAACTTAAATATATCATCTCAGGATCTCCGGAACCTCCCTGAAATCCGGCTGCAGAAGTAGATGGAAAATACTGAGAAACCAATATTGGCCCATCTGCCTCAATATATTCAGGTTGATTACTTTGAAATTCATAATAAAAATTTCTAGTTAATCCGGTAAGTACAATTCCATTTCTTTTCACAATAGTATTGGGATTTCTTACTGCTATTCTGTAAGCATTATTGTTGAAAGTTGAGACACTAGTAGCAGATGAACTAGGTAATGAAAGATATCTTGTACCCCATGCACTGGCAGGAAAAATTTGTTGTTGTAATACATCTCCACCATTGGTTGAGTTGATTAGAATTCTGCTCGAGCCGGAAAAAACAGCAATTGGATGACAAATACCATTTAAATCTGCTACTGAAACAATTTTACTACCTGTTAAATCCTCACCAATATAAGTACCTCCCGATTGTCCATTATACTTGCCAAAAAAATTATAGATTTCTCCTTTATTTAAAGAAATCGTATAAGTGGCGCCTGCCGGTCTATTGCCTGATGTAACTACCGAAGGTGTTATTTGTAATCTGGTATTGTCCTCACTTGCTATTACATAACACCAGGAGTAACATGAATTTCCTGCTGTTCCTGATGCCAACAAATTACTACTTTGAGTGTAATTTAAAGAGTAGTAAGTATAACCATACGTTTCTACAGGCATTAACATTGTTGCCCCAGCAGAGTTTTGTCCATATTGATGTGCATATGCAACAATATTTGTATCACTTTCAATGTGAATGCTTTTGTTGGCAATAACACCTTCAGTTGTAAGCATTATTGATGTTGTGGTAATTTGGTAGGTTTTTACTTGACCCGCATTGACAACATCTGTAATAGTTGAAAAAGTTGTACCAGGAATTGATATCGTAATATTTGCAGTTACATCTGCACTTATATAAATAGCCAATTTACTTGTAGCACCTGTTGTAGTACCTGCCGGTAAAACATTATGTCCCCAACCTACCCAAAACTCTTTTCCTTTATTGGATTTATTTTGTGCATTTACCGAAAAAAAACAAAATACAAGAAA
>CANGTN010000005.1 GCA_947456805.1 Chitinophagaceae bacterium
CAATGATATCTTTTAATGCAGCACTCAGAATATCTAAATCCTGTTGTGTATTAAAAGCCTGAATGGAATAACGCAAATACACTTTGTCTGCATGGCGCATGACAGGAATTTCAATTTTGTATTTATCATACAACAAAGATTTCAACTTTTCCGGTTCGGCAGTTTTAATAGGCGTGCTGTAAAGTTGCACTAAAAAATCATCGTTGACAGGAGCAAGCGGTTGTGCATTTAAAATGCTACAAATATTGTGGGCATTAGCTTTGATGAGTGCCCTGCATTGGGCAGCAACAACATCCCAATTGTTTTCCTGCATAAATTGAATGGCGATTGGTGTGGTAAGAAATGCAGAAAAATCTCTTGTTCCATTCATTTGATGGTAATCTAAAAATGGCGAATGAGAAGGAAATGCACTTTCATATCCCCAGCTGATTACTAACGGATCGAATAAAGACTGGTATTCTTTTTTCACATACAAAAATGAACTCCCTTTCGGCGTCATCATCCACTTATGACAAGCACCGGTATAAATATCTGCTTGTAAAGTTTGTAGGTTCAGTGGCACTTGAGCAGGAGCATGAGCCCCATCTACAAAAGTGATTAAGCCTTTTGATTTTGCAATAGCACAAATTTCTTCAACGGGCAATCTTAGTCCAGTAGAGCTTGTGATATGGTTGATGAAAACCATTTTGGTTTTTGGTGATAAACCTTTAAAAAAATTAGCAACAAAATCTTCTTTTGTAGTTAAGGGGAAGATAGTTGACACACGAATTATTTTTGCTCCAACTTTTTTACAGTAGTAACTCCAGGTTTTATCGCAGGCACCATATTCTAAATCGGTTGTGAGAATTTCATCGTCTTTTTTAAGACCGAAACTTTTTGCAATCATGTTCACGGCATAAGACGGATTGGTAACATATACCACATCATCGGCGGCACAGCCAATGTAGTTTGCCAATGCTTCACGGGATTGTTTTAAATACTCCAAACCCTTTACTGTAATGAATTGTACAGGTTCTTGTTCCAATTCTAATTGGTATTGCTGGTATCTTTCAAACACAGGTTTTACACAAGCGCCAAACGAACCAAAGTTTAGAAAAGTGATGTTTGGATTTAATAAAAACTGGCTTGATAAATTCGTTTGCATAAAATTATTTGCTTCGGTTTTGATTCAAGAAAATAAAATATTATTGCTGTGAGGGTTGTTCAATTAATTTTAAAAATTCTGCTTCAGAAATAATTTTTACGGTGTTTATTTTTTTAGCTTTTTCTAGTTTACTGCCTGCATCTTCACCCACCACAAGATAATTTAATTTAGCACTGACTCCGCTTACAATGATTCCGCCATTTTCTTCTGCCATTGCTTCGGCCTCACTGCGTTTAAGTGTTGGTAATGTTCCGGTAAATAAAAATGTTTGTCCTGCTAATCCGCCAGTCGCAACTATTTCTTTTTTTGTATTCTTCAGCTGCAAACCCAATTCTTCCAACTGTTCCAGCATATGTACATTCTGATGATTGCTAAAAAAATGGTAAATACTTTTTGCAACTTTAATACCTACATCTTCCAGTTGTTGCAAATCTTCTTCTGTTTTGTTTTTGAAATCGAATAAATGTTCAACACTATTGGCTAAAGTTTTTGCAGTCGTTTCTCCAACAAATCGAATTCCCAAGCCATAAATTAAGCGATGCAAAGGTTGATTTTTACTGCTTTCAATAGCCGTTTGTAAATTATCAATTGACTTTTTTCCGAAGCCTTCTAATTTGCTGATTTCATCAAATTTTAATTGATATATGCCTGGTATATCTTTCAACAAACCGGCTTCATAAAATTTTCTCACATTTGCTTCCCCAAAGGATTTGATGTCCATGGCATCCTTACTCACAAAGTGAATTATTTTTTCTATTACCTGTGCTTCACATTCAATATTTACACAGCGCCACACAGCTTCATCTTGTTCTTTAAATAATGTACTATTACATACGGGGCAATGTTTTGGAAATTCAATATTTTGTTCATTGCCCTTGCGTAATTCGGGCAGGCTGTTAACTATTTGTGGAATTACATCACCCGCTCTTTCAATAAGAACTGTATCGCCAATTTTTAAATCTTTCTCTTTGATGTAATCTTCGTTGTGAATGGAAATACTTGAAACCGTTACCCCGCCCAAATGAACGGGCTCTAGTTTTGCAACTGGTGTCACCGCACCTGTTCTTCCCACCTGAAAATCAACACCAATCAGTTTTGTAGTTGCTTGTCTTGCCTTGAATTTAAATGCAATTGCCCATCGAGGATGATGCGATGTCATACCTAATTTTTCTTGCAAGGCAATATCATTTACTTTAACCACCATGCCATCAATCTCATAAGGTAAATTATCTCTTGTGCTTTCAAATTTTTGAATGTAATCAATTACCTGTTGAATGCCGCTTACTACTTTTTTTTCTTTTTCGGGTGAACGCAATCCACATTCCCAAAGCATAGAAAGCTGATTTGCGTGGGTTTCTAAAGATTTACTCAATGCACTTTCTGCATTTTTGTTTTTTGTGTAATAACTGACATGGTATAAAAAAGCGTCTAAATTTCTTCGGCCAACTTCCTTTGGATCTTTGATTCTTAAACTACCAGCGGCAGTGTTGCGTGGATTTGCAACGGGGCTCAAACCTTGTTCTTCTAACCATTCATTGTATTGAATAAACGAATTCTTTGACATAATAATCTCACCACGAATTTCAATTTGCTGAATTCCGTATTTGCTGAATGCAGCTGATAATGGAATAGAACGAATTTGTTTGATGTTGGTTGTAATGTCATCACCTTCAACGCCGTCTCCCCGGGTTGCAGCCCTTGTGAGCAGGTCGTTTTCATAAATTAAACTGACACTTGCACCATCAAATTTTGGCTCTATGCAATATTCAATTTCATTCAATCCGCTTGCCTCTCTTGCTTTTCTGTCAAAGTCTTCCAAGTCGGCTGCATTATAGCTATTATCCAAACTTAACATGGGTACAAGATGTTGTACTGTAACAAAACTTTCGTTTAAACTACTGCCTACCCTTTGTGTGGGAGAATCCTTTGTAATTAACTCTGGATGTGCTTTTTCAACTCTTTCTAAAAGTTTATAAAGCTGATCATATTCGTAATCGCTTATTAAAGGATTGTTTAAGATATAATATCTGTATTCGTGAAATCGTAATAAACTTTTCAGTTCATCAATATGTTTTATTGCATTTTCTAAATCTTGTAAATGTAATTTGAAATTGATGGTATGCTCTTGTAATATTTTTGTTTCTTGACTTGTATACATATTGTAGGTTAGGGTATAAAATTAATTGCTTAATTACAATTCATAACAATGATTATTAGGAATAGTAATCAACCGACTCTTATTTCATATTTTAACTGCATTCCATTTTCATTAGTACAGAGTTGCCTTACATTTGTATGATCTGTTTAACTAAAATGACTCATGGATAAAAATTAATTACACATGCAAAAGAAAAAAAGAACAGCAAATATTGGGAATAGACGAGAGGATGGTGGACTTATAAAAGATGTAGTAAAATTAGTAGCAGGGTATCCCAAAATAGCCATTACAGTAGATTGTGTGATATTTGGATTTGATGAAAATGAATTAAAAGTATTGTTGATTAGAAGTGATTTGGAAAGATTCAAGGATAAGTGGAGTTTGTTGGGTGATTTTGCTGTAAATAACAATGAAGATTTAGATGAAGCTGCTTACAGAATATTAAAAGAACGTACGGGCATGGATGATGTATACTTGGAGCAAGTAAAAACATTCGGTAACCCTGCTCGTCACCCCGGCGGAAGGGTTCTAACGATCGCTTATTGCTCGTTATTAAATATTCAACACCATCAATTAAAAATTCATGCCAATGAATTGCACTGGCATAGCCTTTCAACCATCAAAGAAATGGCATTTGATCATAAACTAATTTTAGATGCTTGTTATCAATGGTTACAAAAAAGAATACAGGAACATCCTTTGGGCTTTAATTTATTGCCGGATAAATTTTCTCTAAGAGAATTGCAAAACTTATATGAAGCAATATTAGGTGTTGAATTAGATAGAAGAAATTTCCGCAAAAAATTTGCTTCAATGGATTTGTTGATAGATACAGGAGAAATGGAACAGGATGTACCGCACCGCCCCGGAAAATTGTATCAATTTGATTTCAAAAAGTACCAAAAGCAGAAACGGAAATGGATTGGCATTGATTTTTAGCCTTTTTTTATTTCAATTCCCTTTTAAATTTTTCTTTTAACACATTGGATAAGTTTTTTTTGGTTATATTGTGTAACTAATACACATTTGTAAATATATTGTGTATATTTGACACATCTTTAAACGATTTTTTGCGATGTTGCCAATAATGAAACTAAAGTACGGTTGCTTATTAGTTTGCTTGCTTACTGTTTTTTACGGTAATGCACAGCTATTAATTTGGTCGCCAGATTTTATTCAAGAAGCAGCTCCTACAGTTGAAATAACCTGCGATGCAAACTTTGGTAATAAAGGGTTGATCAATTATACACCTACCTCAGATGTGTATGTACATATTGGTGTAATTACCAATAAAAGTATCTCTTCTGCAGATTGGAAATATTCAAAGTTTACCTGGGGAACAACGAATTCTGCAGCAGCTTGTTCTTTTTTAGGCAATAATAAATGGAAGTATACTATCTCTGGTGGATTGAGATCTTATTTTGGAATTACAGATGCCAATGAGAAAATTGTAAAGATTGCAATTTTATTTAGAAGTGGTTCTGGGGCGAGGGTTCAGCGAAATGCAGATGGGAGTGATATGTATGTTCCAGTATATGACAATACATTGCAAATAAGGATAGATACACCAATGCGTCAGCCATCATTTATTCCAATTGCTGAGCCGATAACTAAAAATATTGGAGATAATATTTCAATCAATGCAAAGTCTTCGACAAGTGGCGCATTGAAGTTGTTTTTTAATGGAACTCAGATAGCAACTGCTACAGCTAATCAAATTTCTGCAAACCCAATTATAACATCAAGTGGTATCCAACAAATTATAGCAGAGGCATCAAGCGGAGGATTGTTTAAAAGAGATACCCTGACTTTTTTTGTATCACAAAGTGTTGTAGTTGCAGACCCACCGCTAGGAATAAAGGAAGGTATTAATTATGAATCGGGCGATACTTCTGTAACCTTATTGCTTACAGCACCCAATAAAACGAGTGTTTCTGTAGTTGGTGATTTTAATAATTGGACACAAACAACAACCCATCAAATGCGGAGATCTGTTGATGGAAAAAAATTCTGGTTACGAATAACAGGTCTTACATCGGGTGTTGAATATGCTTATCAATTTATTATTGATGGAATTTTAAAAGTTGCTGATTATAACGCTGAAAAAATATTAGATCCCAATAACGATCCTTACATTCCTGTTGTAAATTATCCCAACCTTAAACCTTACCCAACAGGCAAAACAACCGGTATTATAAGTATTTTTCAAACTGCAAAACCTGTATATAATTTTACAGCAACTAATTATGTACGACCAAACAAAAAGAATTTAACTGTTTATGAATTATTGGTTAGAGATTTTGTTGCTGCCCAAAACTGGAATACCATCAGAGATTCACTTGCTTATTTAAAAAGATTGGGAATTAATACCATTTGCATAATGCCTTTTAACGAGTTTGAGGGCAATGAAAGTTGGGGCTATAATCCTAGTTTTTACTTTGCTCCTGATAAAATGTATGGTACTGAAGATGCATTGAAAGCATTTATTGATAGTTGCCATAAAATGAATATTGCAGTGGTAATGGATATTGCATTGAATCATTCATTTGGTCAAAGCCCGATGGTTCAAATGTATTGGGATGCCACAAATAACATCCCTGCTGCAAATAGTCCTTGGTTCAATCAAAATGCCACACACCCTTACAATGTAGGTTATGATTTTAATCATGAAAGTCAAGAAACAAAAAATTTTGTTGACAGAGTAGTTGAGCATTGGCTTACCAAATATAAAATTGATGGTTTCCGTTGGGATCTATCTAAAGGTTTTACACAAACGAATAATCCTAACAATGTCGGGGCATGGGGCAATTATGACGCAAGTAGAGTTGCAATCTGGAAAAGAATTTATGACAAAATGCAGGCTATCAGCCCTAACTCCTATTGCATTTTAGAGCACTTTGCAGCAAATGCCGAAGAGATAGAATTATCCAATTATGGTATGTTGTTGTGGGGAAACTCCAATTATAATTTTAGTCAAGCAACAATGGGGTTTTCTACCGACTGGAACTTTCAATCTGGTATTCATACAGCACGTTCATGGGCTAATCCATTTTTACAAACTTATCAGGAAAGTCACGACGAGGAAAGATTGATGTATAGAAATTTACAATTTGGAAATAGCAATGCAACTTATTCTGTAAGAGATTTAAATACGGCTTTGAAGCGTAATGAAATGGCAGCTGCTTTTTGGTCTGTAATGCCTGGTCCTAAAATGCTTTGGCAATTTGGTGAGCTTGGTTATGATTATTCAATCAATCATTGTACCAATGGAACTGTTAATAGTAATTGCAGATTAACCCCTAAACCAATTCGCTGGGATTACTACCAAAATCCTAACAGAAGGGCTTTGTATGATGTGTACTCCAAAATGCTTCGTTTAAAAATTACCCCTACATTTTTTAATACTTTTACTACAAATAATGTTACTTGGAACCTAGGAGGTAGTATAAAATCTATTACACTCAATGATGCAGCATTACGTGTTGTGGTAGTTGGCAATTTTGATGTTACAACTCAAACAGGCTCTGTTACTTTTCCTACTGCTGGCACTTGGTATAGTTATTTAACTGGTACTACAAAATCTGCCTCCGGCTTTGCTGAATCAATTACTTTACAGCCAGGTGAATATTATGTTTATACAGATAAAGAAGTAGCTAACTCAGTTGTTACGCCAATCAGAAATATAAATAACGCTCTGAGCAATATGAAGGTGAAGGTTTATCCTAATCCTGTAAAAACAACATCTAATGTTGAATATTATTTAGAACAAAGCGGACAAGTTTCTTTTGCTTTAATGGATATCAGCGGTAAAAAAGTAGCCAATTTGTTTTCCGGATTTAAACCAAAAGGCAATCAAATTTTTGAATTGAATCGTAATAAATTTGGAAAAGTGAGCAATGGAGTTTATCTGTTAGAAATAGGATTTAACGGAATGAAAAAAGTTGAAAAAATTATAATAGAATAATAAAACTAGTAAGCAACAAAAACTAACAATCACTTGTCTATTGATTTGATTTTTGTAATGCTTGTTGGGTTGAAATAAAATAAGTGAATTAAAACTAAACATACATTAGAATTTTTTACTCGTAAACAAGAAAACCTACAATTATGAATTCAAAACGATTGCTATCTGCGATTGTGGTATTGCTGGTGGCCTATGCTACACCTGTTTTAGCACAAGACAAACAAGTTACCGGAAAGGTAACAGATGCAAAAGACGGAAGCACCTTGCCTGGTGCAACTGTTAAAGCAAAAGGCACCAAAATTGTTACCCAAACTGGTAATGACGGTGTATTTAAAATAAAAGTTCCTACATCTACAACAACATTGGTTGTATCGTACAGTGGCTTTACTGAAAGAGAAATTGCCATAAATGGCGATGTAGTAAATGTAAAACTAGAAGCATCTACCGGCAACCTAAATGAGGTTGTTGTAGTAGGTTATGGTACTCAAAGAAAACGAGACGTTTCTGCGTCTATAACAAAAATTAGTGAAAAAGACTTAAACCCAGGTCCTGTAACGAGCCCATTGCAACAAATTGCAGGTAAAGCTGCAGGTGTTCAAATTACACAAGTAGGTAATGAGCCAGGAGTTGCACCAAATATTAGAATACGTGGTATTACAAGTTTAAGTGGGGGCAACGACCCTTTAGTAGTTGTAGACGGTATACAAGGAGGAACAGATTTATTAAATCAACTTTCACCTAACGAAATTGAAAGTATTGAAGTATTAAAAGATGCATCTGCAACTGCTATCTATGGAAGTAGAGGTGCTGCAGGTGTGCTACTTGTTACAACTAAGAGATCAAAAGCAGGTCAAACTTTTGTAGAATATACTGGTAGTGTTGCTTTAGAAAGTATTCCCAAATTTTATGAAAACTTAAATGCGACAGAATGGAGAGCAGCAGCAACTGCAAGAGGTTTAAACATGGGCAATATCGATTTTGGTGGTAATACAGACTGGGTGAAAGAAGTTACGAGAAATGGTACTACTCAAAACCATAATATTGCGTTTGGTGGTGGTACTGGAAATTTAAACTATCGAGCATCACTAACAGCAATCATGCAACAAGGGGTGATTACAAAATCTGCATTTGATAACTACATTGGTAGATTACAATTTGTACAAAAAGCCTTAGACGACAAGTTAACGATTACAGGTAACGTAAACTTTTCGGTATTAAATAATCGCTGGAATAATTCAGGTAATGTATTAGCTCCTGCGTTAAGAGCAAGACCAACCGATCCAATTTATAAAACAACCGATAATCCTACGGACAGACGTGGGCCATATTTTATAGATAATACAGTATTTGGTTATCTTAATCCATATGCTAGAGCTAATGAAATTATTGATGGTAGAAGTCAAACAACCGTATTCGCTAGCTTACGTACAGATTTGGCAATAACTAAAAACTTAACAGCAAGTTGGTTTGGTAGCTGGAATAGAAGAAGTGATATTGGTGGTTATTATGAAGCACCAAGAACAACTATATCTAATGCTATTACAGAGAATGGGTTTGGAAATAGAAGTACCAATTTTAGAGATGAAAAACTTACTAATATAATATTAAATTATAAGAAAACTGTAGGCGATCATTTCTTTAATGCAGATTTTGTGTACGAATGGCAAAAAGCAATTTTTGAAGGAACAAGTGCAAGCGGAAGGGGTTTCTTAAATGATATTACTTCATTTAATAATTTATCTGCTTCTGATATTACAAAAGCACGATCTGGTGATGCTTCATCTTATAAGAATGATAGAACTTTAGCCTCGTTTTTAGTAAGAGCCAATTACTCTTATTTAGGTAAGTATGCAATTACTGCATCAATAAGAAGAGATGGTGCATCGGTATTTGGTATAAATAATAAGTGGGCAAATTTTCCTGCAATCAGTGCCTCATGGAGAATTAATAAAGAGAAGTTCATGAGTGACGTCAGCTTTATTGATGAATTAAATTTAAGATTAGGTTATGGTGTTACAGGTAATCAAGGTGGCTTAGGCCCGTTAAATTCTGTAGAACTTGCTACACAAAGTGGTTCAGCATTCTTCTTAGGAAATTTAATACCTGTTTTTGCTATTAACCAAAATGCAAACCCAGACTTAAGATGGGAAACAAAACGTCAAACAAATATTGGAGTTGATTTTTCTTTCTTTAAAAGAAGACTTAGCGGTACTGTAGATTATTTTGTAGGAGATACAAAAGATTTATTATTTTCTTACAATGTGCCACAACCACCTTTCCCAGCACCTACAATTTTTGCAAATATTGGAACTATTAGAAATACAGGTCTTGAAATAACCCTAAACTATCAGTTAGTAAAAAGAAGAGATTTAACCATAAATATTGGAGGAAACTTCACTGCACTCAGAAATGTTGTAAAAGAATTAAGTGGAACTTACAGAGGAATAACTTTAAATACCGATACAGTTCGTTGGGGTGCAGGTGGTACAACAGGTGTTGCATCTTCTGATAATGGTATTTCTTATTTAATTAAAGGTTCTAGCATCGGTTCATTCTTACTTTATCGTCATGTAGGTGTAGATGCTTATGGAAATCAGATTCTTGATGATATCAATAAAAATGGATTAACTCCTTTAACGCCAACTTCAGGAGATATAGGTGATAGAAGTGCGGATAGAGTTGCATCAGGTCAAATGTTACCTAAATTTACAATTGGTTTTACACCTAGTATGAGCTATAAAAACTTAGATGTTAGCATGGTTATTCGTGGTGCATATGGTCATAAAATCTATAATGCATTTAGAGCAACAATGAGTTCATTAAGTCAAATAGGTCAACAAAACGTATTAAAATCAGCTGTTACAGATAACTTTAGTAATGTAACTGTGGCAAGTGATTATTGGTTAGAAGATGGTTCTTGGACACGTTTAGAAAACTTTACTATTGGCTATAGAGTAAACACTAAAATAAAATACATCAGTAGTTTACGTTTTTCTATCACTGCTCAAAACTTATTTGTAATAACAAAATACTCTGGTCCTGATCCTGAATTAAGACTTGATGGTGGTGCGGGTTCTGGTATAGATTTTGGAACCTTCCCAAGAACCAGAAATATAGCTTTTGGCGTAAACGTTAATTTAAAATAAAAAATAAAAATAGTTATTATATGAAACGAATAATATTTTCAGTAATCGCCTTAACAGCCATATTAACTGGTTGTACTAAGCTTGATGAAGGCGTTTATGATCAACAAGTAGCATCACAGTTCTACTCAACTCCTGTTGGAATAAATTCTGCTCTTGCCGATTTATATGGCGAGATGAGAGGTGATTGGGGAGGAAAAGGTATAGCAGGAGCGGATCGTGGTTGGTATGATTTGAATGAAACTTGTACCGATGAAATGATGTTGCCAACAAGAGACAATGGTGCATGGGATGATAACGGTATTTGGAGACAAATGTATTTGCATCAATGGACTCCAAGCCAAGAGTTTATAGGTAATACTTGGAATTGGTTATATAGAGCCGTATCAAAATCAAACTTAGCAATAAGATTACTTACTGATGCAAAAGCTGATCCAGCTCGTATTGCAGAGGCGAAAATTTTAAGAGCTTATTTTTACTACATGCTAATGGATGGTTGGGGTAATATACCTTTCTATACCACCAACGATTTAACACCTGATAAAATTCCACAAGTAAATCGTCAAACAGTTTTCAACTTCATTGAGCAAGAATTGAAAGACAATGTAAAACTTTTACCAATTACTAAAGATGGTGAGTTTTATGGTCGTTTTAATCGTTGGGCAGGTTTTGCATTAGCGGCGAAAATTTATTTAAATGCACAGGTATATACAGGAACACCAAAATGGGCTGAATGTATTGCTGCATGTGACAGTGTAATTAATAATGGCGGCTATTCATTATTGTCTAATTATAATGCTGCTTTTGGCGATAAGTGTAACGCAAATGAAACCTTGATAGCAATATTTATTAATGCTAATACAGCACCAAGAAATATTATTGGTATAAGAACATTAGCTGGACAGCATGGTCAAGCTTTGTTTGGAATCGATACATGGAATGGTGCTACAGCTCACCAAGATTTTATCAATAAGTATAGCAATTCCGATACTCGTAAAGCACATTGGTTAACCGGTCCACAGCCAGGAGGAATTTCATATAATCTAAATATCAGTTCTTTAACTTCTGCTGGGCTGTATGATGGTGCAAGAAATGCAAAGTTTTTACCAGTATTGCCTTTAGCTGGAAATGGTTCTGCATCGAATGATTTCCCAATATTGAGATATTCAGATGTGCTATTAACAAAAGCAGAAGCACTTTTAAGAAGTGGAGGTAGTGCAGCAACAGCAAAAACACTAAATGATATGGTAAGAATGAGAGCTGGTTTAACAGCTAGCCCCAGCAATCCAACACTTACAGATCTTTATGACGAAAGAGGAAGAGAGTTGAGTTGGGAAGGACATAGAAGACAAGATATGATTCGTTTTGGAACTTTCTTGCAAGCGCATGATTTTAAGCCAATTTCTCCAAATGGTAATACCAGAACAATTTTCCCAATTCCTACCGGTGCATTGGCAACTAATCCTCTACTTGTTCAAAACCCAGGTTACTAATTAATAAAAACAATTTATATGAAAAATAATTTGCTTTCTAAAATACTCTTGATGCTAACAATAAGTTTAGCTGTTTTGAGTTGCAAAAAAAATGATGAATTGAACTTTTTAACTGAAAAAAATTTGGTTGACTATGATTTAGTTCAATTATCAAATTCCTCTCCAAACATACCATTAACTTTTGAGTACGGAGATGGTGGTGTTCCTGATAGTGTTGGTGCTTATGTTTATAGACATAATACTACAACATTAGTATCTAAAAACATCATTAAACAACTAACAAAAAATAGTATCTCAGGTGCAACTATTACTATTCCTTTTCCGCTTCCTTCCATTGCACCAAGTGGCTTACACTCTATTGAATTAATTTTATATGGTAAAAATGGAGCACAAACTAAAAAGTCGTTTGTTATTCATATTATCAACGCACAAACACCACAACCACCTTCTTGTCAATATTCAGAATTACCACTTCCCGCAGGAAGAAATGCATGGATAAGAATTACAGCACCAGAAAATACAGGTAACGACGATGTGTTTATTACTGGAAATTTTGAAGGTGCGATGGGAGGAGGTGATTGGAGTGGCGGTGGTAATACTACTTTTAGAATGACTCGTATTCCTAATTCACGTTGTTATTATATTGCAGTAAACTTTCAGTCTGGTGCAGAATTTAAATTTACACGAGGAGATTGGTCTAAACGTGTACAAGATGGAAATGGAGCAGATATTTCAAACTTTGTATGGAATGGACAAACTACGCAATCTTGTTTAGTAGAAAACTGGAGCGATAGAGTAGTTATTGCACCTCGTCCAGATGTGATACCACAAAGTGCTATACAAACAGGTAAATTAACTGTAGTGGTAGATGTTGATCCTTCATTAGCAGGTGGCAGCTGGTTTATCATGAAAAGAGGCGGCAATTTTAATACAGACAAAATTTCAATGACTGTATTTAATGGTAACTCTAATAAATATGCTGCTTCTATTCCTAGACAATTAAATGAAAAATATTTAATTTACAAATCAGACACCAATAACAATGTAATTAACGCTTATGGTATAGATCAAGCTGCAATTTGGGATGGGGTAAATAACCCTGTCACTATTTATGCAAACAGATTAAAACCAGCTGGCCCAATTAGAGCTATCTCAACAACACTAGCATTGGTAGGTGGGGCAACTCCTCAAGGATGGAATAATTCAGCCAATAATCCACAAATTTTTACTATTGTTCCTAACTCACAAAACTATCGTTTTACTTACAATGTAGCTTTAACTAATGGTAACGGTGGTTTTTTATTAATTCCAACACCTGGTAGTTGGAGCCAAAAGTGGGGAGCTAGAGGTTCTTTTAGAACGGGCAATGTTGTTTGGGATGGATCAGACTTTGCTGGTGCACCAACAGCAGCAGATGCGGGTAATTATAAAATTGATGTAGATTTTGAAAGAGGCACCTACTTATTAACTAAACAATAGGTTTCTCGTTAAATAATTGAATAGTTCTATTTTAACCCCACCATTTATGGTGGGGTTTTGTTTTATATGCTAATTGTTTTTAAGTTACTTTTACATTCTTTAATCTACGGATATTAGTAAAATTACTTTTACCGCTCACTACTTAGTAATCAATTATGTTGTACTCAATGACAGGCTATGGCCGTGCAGAACAAACTATTGGCGATAAAACATTTTTAATTGAATTAAAATCGCTAAATGGTAAGCAGTTTGATCTTCGTTTAACACTTCCGTCTTTATTAAAACCATATGAATTTGAGGTAAGAAATATGTTGAATGAAGAGCTTGAACGCGGAAGCGTAGAATGTATTATTACCATCAAGTCCAATGGGGCATCAAGACCAGTAACTATTAATACAGATTTGTTGAAAGCATACTATACAAGCGTTACAGCCGTTGCAAAAGAATTAAATGCTGATGTTGATCAATTGTTAGCTGCAATTTTAAGACTGCCGGAAGTTGTGGTAAACTCTACAGAAATGATTCAGGAAAATGATTGGAATCTTTTTAAAGGGGTTTTGCAAATTGCAATTGCTAATTTAAATGTACATCGTCAAGATGAAGGCAAATCCTTAGAAAATGATTTGCTTCAAAAGCTTGTCAATATTGAATTACACCAAGAAAAAATTAAAATACTAGAACCATTAAGAAGAGAAAAAATTAAAGAAGGACTACTGAAAGTATTGAATGAAAATGTAGGGAAGGAAAATTATGATGCCAACAGATTAGAGCAAGAATTGATTTATTACATTGAAAAAATTGATATTGGTGAAGAGCAGGTGCGTTTAAAAAATCACTGCGAATATTTCAGAAGTATTTTAGCAGAACAAGCAAAAGGAAAAGGCAAAAAATTATCTTTTATTTTACAAGAGTTCGGCAGAGAAATCAATACTACAGGTAGCAAAGCCAATAATGCAGATATTCAAAAGCATGTAGTACAAATGAAGGATGATTTGGAAAAAATGAAAGAGCAAATTTTAAATGTTTTATAAAACGATATTTTTAGTAAGACAATACATTTATCGTTAATTTATCTTTGTAAAAAATTATACTTTGAAAGCAATTTGTTTTTTATTATCACTAACATTCATGTTAAATGCATGTACTACAATTGATGTGTTTGAGCAAAGCAAACCTTTCCCAAATCATCAATGGAAATCTTCTGAAATGCCCTCATTTACTTTTGAAATAAAAGATACTGTTGCATATTATAATTTATTGGTTGTGCTTAGGCACGAAGATGCTTATCGGTATAAAAATATTTGGCTAAATGTTCAGATGAAATCTCCAGACTCTACTCTTCAAATTAAAAGAGAATTTATACTTTCCAACAACACTCAATGGTTGGGTGCCACAATGTCCGATATTGTAGAACACAGAATTGCATTTAATAAAACACCTGCCCGTCTTGTTAAAGGAAAATATACATTCACACTACAACAAGCAATGCGTGAAGATCCGCTTGATTATATTTTAAATGCCGGCATTCGTATAGAAAAAGTGAAGCCATGAGTTTCATCAAAAAAAAATTTACACTCGTAACAATTGTATATTGGGTATTGCTATTGTACATGGTAAGTGCTTTGCTATGGTGGTTTATTGCATTAAACAATCAAAACTATGCAATGGCATCTATGCGGATAGCTGATATCAATAAGGATGATCCTGCATATCTCCAAAAACTGGCAATCATTGAATCCGCCAAACAACGAAAAACGACACAGTATATTGGTGAAGGCACAACATTTTTTGTACTCATCGTTATAGGTGCAGTATTCGTGTATCGGGCTGCCTTAAAACAAATTAAACTGTCTGTACAACAACAAAATTTTATGATGGCAATTACACATGAGTTAAAAACGCCTATTGCCATTACACAACTTAATTTGGAAACACTCCAGAAAAGAAAATTAGAAGAAATACAACAAAATAAATTAATTCAAAATACCATTCAGGAAGCCAACAGGCTTAATGCATTATGCAATAATATTTTATTGGCAGCCCAAATTGACGGGGGAAGTCTACAAGCCAATCATCAGGAAATTAATTTTTCAGAACTACTGCAAACTAGTGTCCAGGATTTTACAATACGCTATCCACAAAGAAAATTTGGTTTAAAAATTCAAAACAAAATTTTTATGTTGGGTGAAGAATTGTTGTTGCAAATGCTGGTAAATAATTTTATAGATAACGCTTTGAAATATTCTCCTAAAGATGCAGATATTAATATTGCTTTAACTGAAGCCAATCATCAAATTCAGTTTTCCGTAGCAGACAGTGGTATTGGTATTCCTGATGCTGAAAAGAAAAAAGTATTTGATAAGTTTTACAGAACCGGTGATGAAAACACTCGTATGACAAAAGGAACCGGTCTTGGGTTGTACCTTTGTAAAAAAATTGTTGAAACCCACAAAGGATACATTTCTGTGACAGATAATTTGCCACAAGGAACTATTTTTACAGCCTCATTTATTGCAATGCATGGTTAATAAAACAACGATATTACTGGTAGAAGACGAAGAGAATTTGCATGAAGCACTCAAGCTGAATCTTGAAATGGAAGGCTATGAAGTCACAAGTGCGTATGATGGCAAACAAGCGATTGAATCAGTGAATAAAGAGTTTTTTAATTTAATTATTTTGGATGTGATGTTACCTGAAGTAGATGGAATTACGGTAGCAGAAAATATTCGGGTGCATAATAATGAAGTACCTATTTTAATGTTGAGTGCAAAAAATACAAGTGCCGATAGGATACTTGGGTTAAAAAAAGGGGCAGATGACTACCTTACTAAGCCATTTAATTTAGAAGAATTGTTACTAAGGGTTCAAAAATTAATTGACAAAAGCAATCGATTACAACAAAAACAAACTATTGGCAACTTGTATAGTTTTGGCAACAATACCATCGACTTTAATGCACAAGATGCAATTACTTATAATGGTGAAAAGATTGCTTTAAGTAAAAAAGAAGCATTGCTGCTGAAGTTGTTGATTGAAAACAAAAATGAAGTAGTAACCAGAGAAAAGATTTTACAAATTGTTTGGGGTTACAATGTATATCCCACTACCAGAACCATTGATAATTTTATTTTGAGTTTTAGGAAATATTTTGAAGAAGACAGCCGCAATCCTCAATACTTTCATAGTATCAGGGGATTAGGATATAAATACACCGATTAATTTATTCTTCAAGGCGCACTTACTTACTAAAATATTCATCTCCCTTATCTTCGCCGTATGGAAAGTTTAATCTTGAAAATACAAAACTACAAGCAGGAAATTGATGCAACAATTGTATCAGATGCAAATGCAGTAGAAGAGTTCAGAATAAAGTGGTTGGGCACCAAAGGCATTTTAAAAAGCATCATGGGTGAAATGAAAAATGTAGCTGCTGAACAAAAAAAAGAAGCAGGACAAATGCTGAATGATTTTAAACTTTTTGTTGAAGAAAAGTTTGAAAGTTATCAATCGATTAAATCAGATTCAACTCAGGAAAATATTAATCAAATAGATTGGAGTTTGCCCGGAAGCCCCATCCCTGTTGGTTCTCGTCATCCTTTGAGTGTAGTTAGAAATAAAATTGTTTCGATATTTCAACGATTGGGATTTGCTATTGCAGAAGGTCCGGAGATTGAAGATGACTGGCACAATTTTGGTGCAATGAACTTACCTGAAGATCATCCTGCACGTGATATGCAAGATACTTTTTACATCAGTCAAAATCCAAGCTGGTTGTTGCGTACACATACAAGTAGCGTTCAGGCACGTGTAATGGAAAATCAAAAACCGCCAATAAGGGTTATTTGTCCGGGACGTGTTTACAGAAATGAAACAATCAGCGCAAGAGCACATTGCTTTTTTCATCAGGTTGAAGGATTGTATATTGATGAAAATGTAAGTTTTGCAGATTTAAAACAAACATTGTACTTTTTTGTACAAGAAATGTTTGGAAAAGATGTTAAAGTGCGTTTTCGTCCAAGTTATTTCCCGTTTACAGAACCAAGTGCCGAAATGGATATCAGCTGTTTAATTTGTGAAAGCAAAGGATGCAATGTTTGTAAACATACAGGTTGGGTAGAAATTTTAGGAAGCGGAATGGTGCATCCTAAAGTATTGGAAAACTTTGGTATTGATAGTAATAAGTACACCGGATTTGCTTTTGGTATGGGTGTAGAAAGAATTTGTCAGTTGAAATATCAAGTTAATGATTTAAGACTTTACTCACAAAATGATGTGCGATTTTTAAAACAGTTTACGGGACTTGTGTAGTTATAAAGTAACAGATGATAGATTGTAAAGTATAAGAAGATTATAAAAACCATTTCTTGCATCTTCAACTTATATTTTTTAAATAATATAATTTATCAATATCTTTTAAATTGAAACTCCTTTGTAATTAATATTAACAACCCGCTTCTCGCATCAAAATTATTGCTGTGAAAAAAAATCAGTTACTAGTTCTCTCTTTATTAAGTGGCATTTTATTATGGGCTTCCTGGCCAGCTTCATCCTTTACTTTTTTGATTTTTTTTGCATGGGTTCCTTTGTTGATGGTGGCTGATAATGTAACCAAAAGAATTTCTTTTTTTCTGTATTCATTTATTGCTTTATTAATTTGGAACACCTTAACTACCTGGTGGATTTGGAATAGTACAGATGTAGGTACAATTGCAGCAATTTTAACCAATAGTTTACTCATGTGTATTCCTTGTTGGGGATATCATGTTTTCAAAAAAAGATTTAGTAAACCAATAGGTTACATATCTTTTATAGCAAGTTGGATGTTGTTTGAATACGTGCATCTCAACTGGCAAATCAGTTGGCCATGGCTTACACTTGGAAATGTATTTGCACAACAAACACAGTGGGTTCAATGGTATGAATATACAGGTGTGGGTGGAGGAACTTTATGGATATTGGTTGTAAATATTTTTATTTTCGACAGTATTAAAAAATATAGTTCTCAAGGGCTAAAAGCTTCTATTGGCAATATTTTTAGCGTTATATCCTTATTGGGGCTTCCTTTAATTTTTTCTTTGCTTATTACTAGAAAAGCTGCTGAAAACAAAATACAACATGATGTTGTAATTGTTCAACCAAATATTGACCCATATCAAAAATTTGAAAGTAGTTCTGTTGGTAGTCAAATTGATCATTTGATTGAACTTTCCAAATCAAAATTAGACAGTAATACAAGTATACTAATATGGCCCGAAACTGCATTAGCGGCCAATGTTGAAATTACTGAAATTACAACAGCTCCAATTTATCAGTCGGTATTTAATTTACTGCGTCAATACCCCAATCTTACTTTACTTACAGGTATTGAAACTTACAAAGTTTTAGGTACAGAAAAAACAACACTCTCTGCACGTCAATCTCAGCAAGGGTTTTACTATGAAAGCTACAATGCGGCGATTGCTTTACATAATAAAGAGTTACCCCAACTTTATATTAAAAGCAAACTTGTTCCTGGGGTGGAAACATTGCCATCTTTCTTAAATATTTTAGCACCGGTATTTGAACAATTTGGAGGTACAACAGGCGGTTATGCCAAAGACACTGCTTCGCATGTTTTTAAAAATAACATCAACCCATTTGTATCTGCACCTATTATTTGTTATGAAAGTATATATGGTGCTTACGTTGCAAGCTATGTACAAAAAGGAGCAAATTTAATTACCATTATTACCAATGATGGATGGTGGGGCAATACGCCGGGTCATAGACAGCACCTGCAATACGCAAAGTTGCGAGCTATTGAAACCAGAAGATTTGTTGCACGTAGTGCCAATACCGGTATCAGCGCTGTGATTGATGATTATGGAAATATTTTAGAAAGCAAAGGATGGAACATCAGCTCAGCAATCAATCATGCAATACCCATTACAAACGGGCTAACTTTTTATGTACGCCATGGAGATTATCTGTTTATATTTTTCTCGTTACTTGCTATATTATTTATCTTCTGGAATTTTGTTTTGTGGTGGAAAGAGATGAAAAGTAAGAAAACCAAACGCCAATAAAATACTCATGTATCAAGCATTTCAATACAAGGGTAAAAATATTTCATACCGAATGATAGGTAAAGGAAATGCTGTTGTATTGCTGCATGGTTTTGGAGAAGACAGTACTGTTTTTAATTATCAGATTGATTTTTTAAAAGATGATTGTTTATTAATTGTACCTGATTTACCAGGATCGGGTTTGTCAGAGTTGAATGAACAACTTGATTCTATTGACGCATTTGCAAATTGCATTCATGCTTTATTACAACATCATAATATTGACCAATGTATTATGTTTGGACATAGTATGGGAGGTTATATAACATTGTCATATGCATCACTATTCCCATCTTTTTTAAATAAGTTCGGGTTAATACATTCTACTGCATATGCAGATTCTGAAGAAAAAAAAATTAATAGGCAAAGAGGGATTCATTTGATGAATCAATATGGAAGTTATGTATTTCTTAAAAATACCATTCCCAATTTATTTGCAGAAAAATATAAAAAAAAACATCCTGATAAAATAGAGGCACTGATTGAATTAGGTCATCAATTTTCAAAAGAAGCGTTGATACAATATTACAATATCATGATGTTGAGACAAGATAAAACTACAGTTTTGAAGAGCAGCAAAGTTCCGGTTTTATTTATTATGGGAACAGATGATATTGCGGTTCCTATAGGTGATATATTACAACAAACAATATTGCCCGATATTTCGTATATTCATATACTTAATGGGGCTGGACATATGGGTATGTGGGAAGCCACAGATCAATTAAACAGGTGTCTTCTTGATTTTGTTATCAACTAATTATTTTGTATGAAGAAGTTCATCTTCATCATATTATTTTATCTTTTTTCAAGTCCAATAAATGCAAGGCATGTAGCCGGTGGTGAGCTTTTTTACGAGTGGCTTGGTGTAGGGTCAGCAGCAAATACTTACACTTATAAAGTCACACTGAGGTTATTTAGAGATTGCAATTCTACAGGCCCATTATTACAAAATGAACAAGTTTCTGTAGGGGTTTATGAAAATAATAACCTCGCTTATACACTATCGTTGCCACTAACCGGAATTGTAAATACAATACAACTTAACACAGCTGCATTTCCTTGTTTGCTAGGCAGTGTAAATGTTTGTTATCAGGTAGCTTTGTATACAGCAACTATTGATTTACCAATCAATGTTTCAGGTTATACATTAGCAAGAACTGGTTGTTGCAGAATAAATAATATTACCAATACCACAGGTGGCAGTAATATTGGAAGTACTTATACCACAAAAATTCCCGGAACAAATACTTTACCCGTAGGACATAATAGTAGTCCTGAGTTTTACGTAAAGGATACAGCTTTAGTGTGTGCAGGAAAAAATTTCAAGTTGGATTTTGGAGCTACTGATGTTGATAATGATATACTTACATACTCTTTTTGTGATGCATACAATGCTAATAGCGGCAGCAACAATTCTCCACCTGCAGCAATACTTTCTTTAACACCTGTTCCTTATGTTACACCGTTTAGTGGTACTGATCCTTTGGCCGGAGTTTCTATTAATGGATCAACTGGAATTATTTCTGGAGTTGCTCCAGGTGTTGGGCAATATATAGTAAGTGTATGTATTACAGAATGGAGAAATGGAGTAGGGTTTACAGAACATCGAAAAGATTTTATTTTAAAAGTACAAAGCTGTGATTTTATTGAAGCAGATTTACCAGATAAAATTATTCAATGCGATAGCCTATTGGTTAATTTTCAAAATAATTCAAGTTCATCAGCAATTCAATCGTATTTATGGAATTTTGGTGAACCTTCGTCTCCAAACAATATTTCTACTCAACCAACCCCTTCACATAACTATTCAGATACTGGAAGGTACAAAGCTGTTCTAATGGTTACAGGACCCAATGGATGTGAAGGTATTGATAGTACAATAGTTATTGTATTTCCAGGATTTACGCCAAACTTTATTACAAATGGAAGTTGTTTTCAAACACCATTTTTATTTAATGATGCTACCATTGCAGCTTATGGTGTAGTAAATAAATGGAGTTGGAACTTTGGGGATTTGAATATAAACACAGACACTTCTTCATTAAAAAATCCATCCTATTCTTATTCTGCACCTGGGTCTGCTAACGTAGCTTTATTTGTTTCGAGCAGCAAAGGCTGCGAAAAAACAATTTCACAGATAGTTAATATTCGAGATAAGCCCTCCATTCAATTGCCTTTTAAAGACACTTTAATTTGTAGTATTGATACCTTGCGTTTGTCAGCAATTGGCAATGGTATTTTTTCATGGTTACCTAATTACAATATTTTAAACGCAACTACTGCAACGCCTTTTGTTTTTCCTAAAAAATCGACTACTTATTATATCAATTTAAATGAGCAAGGTTGTTTTGGAACAGATTCAATCCGAGTAAATACTTTGGATAGTGTTACAGTATTATTAGGTAAAGATTCTGTGATTTGTAAAACAGATACTTTCAGATTAAATCCCGTAAGTAATGCATTACAATATAATTGGAGTGCATCTTCCGGTGAAGTGATATCTCCAATAAAATTCCCTTTGGTGAAACCTCTGGAGAATACATTTTATTATGTAAATGCGTCTTTGGGAAAATGTTTTGACAGAGATACAATTTTGATAAAATCTGTACCTTATCCAAAGATTGAAGCTGGTGATGCTTCATTTGTTTGTTTTGGAAATAAAATACAATTACAAGGTAATGTTGTAGGTTCTTCTTTTTCTTGGAGTCCTACAAATTCATTAATTAATGCCAATACACTTTTCCCTACTGCCGGGCCTAGTATAACAACTTATTATTTTCTTACTGCATCAGATACTTTGGGATGTCCAAAGCCAGTGAAAGATAGTGTTTTAATTACTGTAATTCCACCTGTAATAGTATTTGCAGGAAGAGATACTGCTATTGTAAAAAACCAACCTTTACAATTAATGGCAAAGGCCAATTTTGATAACGGTATCAGTTATTTATGGTTACCATCTACCGGCTTGAGTAATACAACTATAGCCAATCCAATTGCTGTTTTAAATATTAATGCAGATAGTATCAAATACAGAGTGCGTGCAACAATTCCGGAAGGTTGCTTTGGTGAAGATGAAATTATGGTAAAGGTATTCAGAACCGAACCTGATATTTTTGTACCCACTGCTTTTACACCAAATAAAGACGGAAAAAATGACATACTAAAACCAATTTGTGTTGGGATCAATCAATTAGATTATTTTAGAATATATAATCGTTGGGGACAATTATTATTTGAAACCAATGATGCTGAAAAGGGCTGGGATGGAACAATAAGTGGTGCTGAACAATCTTCTGGAACATTTGTTTTTATGGCGAAGGGAACAGATTACACAGGAAAAATTATTATTAAAAACGGAACAGTAGTTTTAATTAGATAATTGTAAAACTAAATTATTGTAAATAATATTTCATGATTCATTTTAGTTAAAATTAATATGCATTTGAAAGTTAGATTTACAACTTTTGTATATTTACGAGACTGTAATCAGTATTAATGAAAAGAATTTTTTTAATCACCGCACTGTTATTTTTTTATTACTCATCATTTGCCACTCATATAGCAGGCGGTGAATTGTATTATGAATATACTGGACCGGGAGTTGCAGCAAATTCAGCGAAGTACAAATTAACAATGAGATTGTTTAAAGAATGTAACTCATCTTCTGCAGTAAACTTGGCTACCGAGAATGTAACAATAGTAGTATACAATAATCCGGGTTTAACTTTTCAAAGATCGATAACACTTGTTTATAGTGCACCCCCTGCTTCACAAAATCCATTTCAAAATACCCCTGGCGCAATCCCCTGTTTAACAGGAAATACCTCTTCGTGTTATCTCATTGGATTTTATACAGGAGAAATTGAATTGCCTTATACATTAAATGGATATACATTAGTTTGGACGAGATACACAAGAATGAATCCTATTGCAAATATTTCGGGTGCAGATTTAGGAGCAACATTTACCACCCAAATCCCCGGAATACAAGCATTACCCACCGGCAACAACAGTAGTCCAATTTTTAAATTGAAGGACACAATCATTGTTTGTAGGAATCAAAATCTAAATTTAGATTATGGAGCTGTTGACCCAGACGGCGATTCGTTGTCATACAAATTTGTAAGTGCTTTTGATGGCTTTGGAGGGAGCGCCTCAAATCCTGCTCCTTTTAATTCTCCTGCTACTATACCATCAATTTTTCAATTGATTCCATTGAATTACAATAATCCTTATAGTGGCACAAGCCCATTGGGATCTAATGTTGTAATTAATAACAGTACAGGAGAAATAACCGGTGCAGCTCCTGCATCCCCTGGGAAATATGTAGTATGTGTTGCCATTGAAGAATGGCGCAATGGAGAAAAAATAAATGAACACCGCAAAGATTTTATTTTAACTATTGGTGATTGCAGTGTTAATCAAACTTATCTTGGTCCAGATATAAAAACTTGTAATGGGATAACTTTTACTTTTATAAATGATACACAGGGCCAATTTACAAGTTATGCCTGGTCATTGGGAGATGGAACAACATCAACATTACCAGTGGTAAACCATACGTATCAAGATACCGGCAGATTTCTGGTAAAACTAGTAGCTACAAGCAGTTCCGGTTGTAAAGATTCTGCAACAAAATATGTTTACGTTTATCCCGGATTTATTCCTGCAATTAAAGTGGTAGGATCTTGTTATCAAACACCCATAAAATTTTATGATTCTACAAAAACAGCTTATGGATTTGTAAATAGTTGGAAATGGGATTTTGGAGATCTCACAACCATTGCAGACACAGCTACAAGCAAAGATACTGCTTGGTTGTATCCATCATTTGGGTCATATGATGTAAAATTAATTGCTACCAATAGCAAGGGCTGTATTGATACCGTTACAAAAAATATTATTGTCAGAGATAAACCAATCATCAATCTTCCGTTTAAGGATACATTGATTTGTACAATTGATACATTGGCATTAGTTGCAAATAGTTCGGGCACTTTTAGCTGGACTCCCAATTACAATATTATTAATCCAACATCGTCCAACCCTTTAGTTTATCCCAAAAACACAACAACTTATATAATAAAAGTAAATGATAATGGATGTATCAATTCAGATTCAATCAAAGTCAATACACTTGAGTTCATTAAAGTAGATGCAGGACTTGATTCTGCCATTTGCCAAACAGATACTTTCAGATTAAGGCCAATCAGTGCAGCTTTGAGTTATTTGTGGACATCCTCTACGGGTGTGCCTGTTGACCCTATTAAATATCCATTGGTGCAACCATTTGTTAGTACAAAATATTATGTAAAAGCCAATTTAGGAAAATGCCAGGATAATGATTCTGTATTTATTAAAGTAGCCCCATATCCTAAAGTAAGTGTTGTAGATGTAAATCCTATTTGTTTTGGCAGTAAAGTACAATTGAATGCTTCCATCGTTGGGTCAAATTTTTACTGGACACCTACCAATTCTTTATTAAACCCTAATACATTAACTCCTGTTGCGGGCCCTAGTAAAACCACTAATTACATCATTACTTCGACGGATACATTAGGTTGTCCCAAGCCGGTAAGTGATACTATTACAGTCGTTGTAGTCCCTATTGTTACAGTTAATGCAGGAAAAGATACTGCTGTTGTGTTAAATCAACCATTACCACTTTTTGCATACACCAATGCAGCAGCTGGAAGTAAAGTCAAATGGTATCCATCAACAGGATTAAATTTTGATACAATTTATAATCCAATTACTATTTTGAATATTGGATCTGATTCTATAAAATACAAAGTTCGTGTTACAACTTCTGAAGGTTGTTTTGGCGAAGATGAAATTGTAGTTCGTTTATTCAGAACTGAACCAGATATATTTATACCTACTGCATTTACACCAAACAGAGATGGTAAAAATGATATTTTAAAACCAATATGTGTTGGAATTACAAAGCTTGATTATTTCCGGATTTATAATCGTTGGGGACAATTAATTTATGAAACGAAAGAGTTTGAAAATGGCTGGAACGGTTCATTTGGAGGTAAGGAACAAGCAAGTGGCACTTATGTTTTTATGGCTCAGGGAGTTGACTATTTGGGAAGGGTTGTTTTCAAAAAGGGAACTGCGGTATTAATAAGGTAGACGTTGAATGAGAATGGTTGATAATAATATTTCAAACAAAATCAATCATCAATGTAGAAGTTTAAAACACGATTTCTTTAAAACTTATCTTATTAGGTAAAATGCTTAACAAGTTTATTATTTCTCTAGAAAATGAACATATCTCCGCTAAATAATTTCAAAGAATTGTGAGTACCGCTAATATCTTCGTCTAAAATCTTACATCCAGTATCAAGCATCTAATAATAAGTTTATGAGTAAAACAATCTTAATCACCGGCGCAACTTCCGGTTTTGGAAAAGCAATTGCTGAAACATTTGCAGCAGCAAATTGGAAATGTATCATTACAGGTAGAAGAAAAGAAAAATTATTGGCTTTCGCTGATGTGTTACAAAAAGACTTTGGTGTTGAAGTGCTGCCATTGGTGTTTGATGTTCAAAACAGAACAGCCGTTTTTGAAGTTATTGCAAGTATACCAAGCGAATGGCAACACATTGATGTATTGGTAAATAATGCAGGACTTGCATTGGGCAGAGATAGTTTTGATGTTGCTGATATTGATGATTGGGATACAATGATTAATACCAATGTAAAAGGATTATTGTATGTAAGCAAAGCAATTATGCCTTTGATGATTGCCAATAAAAAAGGTCACATCATAAATATTGGTTCTACTGCTGCAAAAGATATGTACCAGTTTGGAAATGTTTATTGTGGCACAAAAGCTGCTGTAGACGCCATCAGCCACACCATGAGAATTGATTTATTGCCCCATCAAATAAAAGTTACTGCAATTCATCCCGGAGCTGCAGAAACAGAATTTTCACTTGTAAGATTTAAGGGTGATGAAAGCAAAGCCAAACAAACTTACAATGGCTTCAAAGCTTTATCAGCAAAAGATGTTGCCGATACTGTTTATTATTGCGGCACATTACCCGAACATGTTTGTATTAATGATTTGGTAATTACCTGTACAGCACAAGCTGATGGAATTTATATCCACAAAACATAAGTTTCTATCTTAAAAAATAATTTTAAGGTGCTAAAGAAATTCTGATTTGCAATCCTGCTCTTGTATTGATTGTTGGAGCAGCTGTAGAGATATATGGTGTTACTCTTCGCTGATCAAAAAATAGTTTTAAGTTCAATCTGTTGTTCAAAACATAATCAATACTTGGTTGTATGGTAATTACTTTTTGTCCGCCTGTTCCATATGCAGTTGCCTGATCCAAT
Source organism: Chitinophagaceae bacterium (assembly GCA_947456805.1). Classification (GTDB taxonomy): domain Bacteria; phylum Bacteroidota; class Bacteroidia; order Chitinophagales; family Chitinophagaceae; genus UBA1930. The sequence continues at coordinate 26,842 of CANGTN010000005.1, forward strand.
CTGCTGTTGCTTGTGGCATCATCCCTCATAGAAAGATCCAATTTGAAATTGATATCATTCTCCAATTTCTTATTTTTCATGCCCGGCAATTTAAACGGTAATGAGAATCCTTTTTTACGCCAACCCGCACCAATTACCCATTCAGTGCCCCTTGTTTCACTTAATTGATAATCAACTAAACTCAAACTTAGGGTTCTGCTTTTCTTATATTCAAACTTAATATTTACCTGGCTAATAGTAGTAATATCAATTCCAATAAAAGGAGCAAACTGTTCCTGAATGGTAATATTAGGAACTAAGAAAAACGGAACATAATTAAGACTTACCGTATCAAAAAATTGTGGCGAGCCATAACGAAAAGGATCTCTGTATAATAATGCGCTGTTATAACTATTCATACTCAATGTCCCATTATATGCGTGAGACAATGAAATAGTACTAAATGTTTTTGCTAACGCAGGGATTTTACTCAATCCCGTGTAAGTGGCTCTCCAGTTGGGTTTTGGAATAATTCCACTAAATGGATTTGAACGAACTGTACTATTGTTTTGATTTAACAATGAAACACTATTAATATCTTTTTTTGTATATGCTGCAATGAAAGAAGGTATCAAAACATCTTGTGCATAACGACCATATCCTTTGGCATAACCATCAGGAGCAAACTTTTCACTGGCAGGTAAGCCTTGCCAATAAGGATTTGTTTCAGCAACTCGTTTACTTGTTATTATTCTGTAATCTTGAAAGCGTTTGAATGTTTGTGAAACTTCATTTGGATTACTGTTTTCAAACAAAGTACTGAAAGCAATGTAGCTTACACTAAAACCGCCACTTGCAAAAGGATTCAAATGTTCTCGTCTTCCCGTTCCTCCTGAAGTGGTGTCTTTAAATAATTCAGAATACTCTTTGCTGAAAGTTTTATCTAAATTTATATCAATTATAAATTCTTTAATAGGTTCAATTTGCGCAGTGATACTTAATTTCTGTTCAAAATTTTGTCTGAATAAACTATTGTACAAAGTGTCTTTTGACAACAAGCCTTGAGCATTTTTCTTATTCAACCAATTCGTATCCGGCTGTTTTCCAAAAACATAATCTAAGCCGGGTTGCATACTTTTGAAATTATTGCCAATGTATTTTGTGCTATCCATGTAACCCGGTAAACGGCTCTTGTAATTTTCACCATAGTTTACAGATACTCTTTTAAGCATTGTAATTATTTTGCCTCCTGCCCTTACAGCATCATTCAACTCGATAGGTGTATTTTGTTTTTGTAATTGTGCAGCTATTCTTGCATCACGTTTTTGTTGCCTCCATTTTTTTATTGCAGCAATTCTTTTTTCACCAGTTAATCCTTTGGTAACTTCAGCTTTTGTTTTAATTGCAATTGTTGTCAATGATGTATTTTCTGCTTTACCTTTCTTTTTATCAGTACCTCTATCTTGCGTTGTTTTAGACCTAGGGGCAGGAATATTATCAATAGCACGTAACCATCTTGACTTGTTATATAATCTTGAAAAATCAAATTCACCATTGATTAAATTTTCCTGACTGTTTTCTAAAGTATTACCAAGTGAAAGTGCAATTCTGCTTGCGCCAATCCAGTTGTATGTAGTGGTGTAGCTGTATCTTGCATTAATCCAATCCGTTAATGGAAATTTACTTAAAGGCAAAGTATAAGCCAATGTTGCTTTCTGATTATACAAAGTATTTCTTCCTCCATTCCAAAAATTATTCTTTACTGAATCTCTTTTCAATTTTGTATCCAACATTCCGTCTGGTTCATCTACCCTAGCATTGTTGGTTGCAGTAAAATCAATATTGAGTGATTTGGATAAATCCCAACGCATATTGTAAAATCTATCAAACGTAAAATATTTATCGTATGTAGTATCAACTCTTTCCAATTTTCCTGTGCCGTCTGTATTTACAATTCGTGGAATAAATTGCCCAAATTGTCTGTTAATGTCGGCTCTAAAACTCAATAAAGACGGCTGTAAATTAAAATTAAAATCTCTTACTAAATTGTACCAATTACTTTTTCTTTTTTGTAATAATTTTTTAAATGGTTCAATATATTTTGACTGCTTATTAAATGTATAACCGAAGCCACCTCTTTGTTTGGTAACTTCGTTTTTTAATACAATCGGACTGCTTTGTTCCATTTTTGTGTATGAGTAGCTCAAATCCAAATTACTCAAACTCCATAAACGTTGTTTGCCATTGCCTTGCACTCTTACGTTGGTAACATTAAAGGTTTTTATGGTAGATTGATCTAATGCTGTATTCCTGATAGAATCTTTCTTTTCCTGGCTTCCGGCATTATTTATTTTATCGGTATACTTCACGTCTTTATCGTAAGGATCATACTCGGGCTTACGAATCGTTTTGTTGATGCTAGTATAAATTGGAATACTGATTTTAGCTTTTTTAGGAACTAATTTTCCTGCATCAATGGTTGCTGCAGCATCTATCTGAAACAGATTATCCCTTGCTCTTTCATTTACTCTTTGTTCAATTGTCCCAAAGCCTTGTGTATACGTATTGGCTGAAACGCTTACACTTCCTAAGTCTGCAAGCTGCATATCAACTCTTCCCAATGCTGCGTAGGCACCACGTTCATCTAATTGTGACAACCGTAATTCATTGATCCAAACTTCTGCACTTATTGGAAATGTATTGTTGTCCTTAGCATTTTCGACGCCAATTAAAATGCCTCTTACTTCTCCTAAATTAGGATTGCCATAAACTGAAATTGTCTTATTATCTAATTTTTCTCTATAAATATTATTCAATGGCAGCCCTGCTGCATTACGTCTTAATTTGAGGTTAATCAAATCTTTCAAACTAAAATCAAGGTTGTTTTCAGCTGGCCAAACTTTTATTGATGAAGAATCATTGGAGTTGTATCTTCCTGGTAATGTAACTTTTAAAGGGATTTTTACTTCATAATAATTATTCAAAAAATCTTGCCCTATTCTAAATACTGCATTAAGTTCATTGTCTTTCACAGCAGCACTTTTTGCGACACTTTCAGCATGAACAAACATGGACAGTTTCCCATACTGACGCATATCTAAATTCAATGTTTTAAATACACCTCTGCTTTCACCGTCGACTAAATTCAATGTACGCAAACTCATGGATTGTTCGTTTTGCAAAAGATTAATACCATTGTTGCTAAGTAATTGTACACGTTCAATACCCGGAGGCATTACATAGTTTACGGGAGTGCGGCTGCTGTTTTCTTCAAGGTTCACAGCCAGTACATTAAAGTTGCTGTTATCCACTTTTGTATATGATGCAGTGGTGTCAATTTTGAAAGTAAAATTTCTCCACTGGTTGCGAACCAGATCAAATCTTGCAAAACGCATTACAACACTGTCTTCAAAATCTGACAAATACATTCTTGCAAAACGAATAGATTTAAAGTCGGTAATGTTGCCTACATTTTTTGTATAATCTTTTATAGGAACTCTGAATAAATACCAATTTTCTTGACCTACAGATCCATTTGCATAAGTAACGTTTACAACTCTTTTATCTGTAACATATTTGGTTGTACCAACATTCATGTTTTGTGTTAAATCAATTTGATACTCATAATAAGCTTCCGTTTCATTCAAAGTATTATCTCTATTCAAATCTTCGTTATCGGGATACAATGTTGAAGCAGCAGATAATGAACTATTGGTACTTGCAACCGGCGAGTTACCACTTGGGTTATTGAAGTTTTTATAACGTTGTAAAATGCCTGCTCCTGTTGCGTCATAACCCGCATCTCTATACCATACATAATTATCGTTTGATGGATCTGCCAATGCTTTTTGATACACAGGTGATGAAGTGCCAAAAGAGTTTTTCAGTTTTTCTAAATAATAATTTTTTACTACTCTTTCGCTGTCATCGGTCAATCCGTCAAAACCTACGTCTTGATAAGGTCTGTCTGCAGGATCATTACTAAATGCTTGTGTAACCTGAATTGGATTAATAGGTTGTTTACCCCATATACTGCTGCTTGTAACTGCAGGGATATTAGGCGATGGTAATCCGTTTTCATAAAAACGTTTTCCGTCTTTTAAAATATCTTCACTGATATTTCCAAAATTTAAAAACAATTTTCCCGATGCATTTGGGTTGGTATTTTTTATAAAAGGATCTTGAACCCAAAACTCAACATATTCTACATTGCCTGTTTCAAAATCCGTTTGATCAATGTTACGCATAATACCGCCCCATCTTTGTTTGGGGTTGGTAAGTTTGCCGTTTGCATTAAGTTGTGTGTTATTACTTAAAAAATTGTATGGTCCTTTTTCTGTTGGGTAATATGCCAAATCAAAAGTAAAGGCTTGAACATTAGTGATATTAGTAGTTGTGTTAGGGAAAAGTTCATTGGTATAAACTTGTCTTACCCTTGGGTCACTCAATGCATTTAAATCTCTTCTTAACGGGTTATTAGGAGCATTTTTATCTTGAAGTGTTGGTTCAATATTATACCAGGCAACTTTTGCTCGATTGAAATTATAATCAATAGAATCTTTTAATGCCGCTTCAGCAAATCCTCCTGTAGGAGTAGAAGCCAAGGTCCAGGCAATAGCAGGGAATCTAAGATCCAAACTGTTTCTTGTTCCTTCAAAATCATCAACATAAATCAAACCTTGATCACCACTTCCAATTTGTTTTGGATGACCTGGTTTTAAATAAGCGCCTTCACCATATGCAGTAATTGAACTTGGTGCTTTGGTTGAATAAAAAGGTAGTTTATTCAAAGCCCTTGTAAGACCTGGCCATTGGCTTTGATAACTAAAATCAACACCATACATCGTGTTGCGAATTGGGTCTTCACCATAATTCATTTTAGTAAAAAAAGGCCTTTCACCTAAACGAACCATAGAAGCCCCAATACTTAATTTTTTGTTTGCAATATAGTCGGCACGCAGTCCCAAAAATCCACGCTGCTGCATTCCAAATCCTGCATTGTTTTCATAAGAAACACTAACAGGAATTCCGGAATTTAAAATAGCTTGGTTGATTATTTTTACACTTCCTAAATTGTAATCAATGGTAAAGTCTCTACCCTCTGTTAATGCTTGCCCTCCACTTGTTACTCTTACACTTCCTTGCGGGATATTAAATGCACCCAAATAGATATCACTACCCCCACTTCCTTTTGCCTGACCTTGCATTACAAATCGGCTAAAGTTGGCATAAGTTTGTGCAATAGCTTTAATACTATCGTACAATTGACGATAAATATATTTGTCTTTAATTGCTGGTGCAACTCCAGCAAATGCTAATTTTTCTAGGTCTCTGCCAAAAGGCTCTAGTACTGGAAAAATTACTTTTCCTTGTTGTGATAAAATGGTAAAACCTTCAATATAATCAAATACGCCATCTGGTTGCGGGTCATTTCTGTTATTTAAACGATCTAGATTGAGTATTCGTAGCAATGGTTGTCCCTCAACTGCTGAGGATGTTTCAGGTAAATATCTTTTTAAGCCACCACTGGGTTCTTCGTATAAGACATTTAATTTAAAATCTTCTCTGCTTACACCGGGCAAATCCAATGAATACACATTTTTCATCATTAAATTCCAGATAGGTAAATTCGTCCTTGCTGATGTTGCTTTTAAAAGCTTTAAATACAATACTTTTTGCACACCTTGTGTAGAATCCAATGCAATATCCTGGCTAAATTCACCCACTTGATATACTTTACCATTGTAAGTATATTGATAAGCCATTCCTAAAACTTCATCGGGCTGTAATTGTGTATTGATTGAAATAAAACCAATTTGCGGATTGAAATAATATTCGTTTGCAGTTAACTTTCTCGCGTAAGTTTTTTCAAAATCATCAACTGGTTTCAATCCTAAATCTTGTAATTGTCCGGTAACCATTGAAGGGCTTCTGAAATTTTTTACGTTAGCATATAAATTATTTGTTCCGTTCTCTGGCCTTGTATTACTTGTTAAAGCTGTTATTATAGGGTTTGCTGGATTTACCTCACCCAAATCTGCAAGCCCAATAACATCACGTGCATCTGTAGTTGCACCTGTACGATTGGTAATCCATACTTCTACTCTTTGAATTTGAACCTGACTATTTACCAAGGGCAGACTCCTCATAGCAGTATTGAAATTGTTCCTAAAATATTGCCCCATTAAAAAGTGTCTATTCTCTTCATAGTCATCCAACTTTTTTTGAAATTGTGTTGTAGCAGCACCTCCTTGTAAATTCTGACTTTGTCTTAAACTGCGTTGATTGGCAATAGCTGCAGTAAAAAATAATTTACCAAATTGTAATTGTGTTTTTGCACCAAATAAATTTTGTGTACTTGGTATCAAGGTTCCTTTACTCTGCCAGGAAATATTTCCGGCTTCTACACTTTTCAAAATCTCATCATCCATTCCTTTGTAATCAAATTTCAGTTGATTTTCAAAATCAAAGTTGGCAAGGGTATTCCAGTTAATTGGTAGTTTAAGTTTATCGCCAATATTTGCATTTACATTTAAGTTGGCGTTCATATCAAAATCAAAGCCACCATTTTTTCTTGCAGCTTCCGGTAGCGTTGGGTTTTTAGTAACTTGACCTTGATAGCCCGCCAAAATATCTACCGACCCTTGTGGTTTAATATCTACTTTAAATCCATTCTTACCAACTCCAAAAATTCTATCAAATAATTTGTCAAACACTTTCATTTTGGGTCTTACCACTTTTCTATTTAAAGTTGTAATTGCCTGAGATCTTTTTTTAAAATAATCTATTTCTGCATTTCTTCCTTGTATTCGTTGAAATTCACTAAAAGTTAAGAAAGTTGGTTTTCTGTATTGCTTGCCACCAATAGTTTCTACAATATAATATTGCTTTGTCTTTGGGTCGTACTGAATATCCTGTTTGATTAATGAAGTATCTCTAAGTGAAAAAGGATTTCTGTTGGACCAAGTGTAAATATCGCCTCGCCTGTCTTGTATGGGATAACGCAATGAATCTTTTTGTTGGGCAGCAACCAATTGACTAATGCATGCACATGCAAAAGTGATGAATAAAAAGTGATATTTATTTTTAAAAAAAGAGTGATTCAAAGCAGTAGGCCTTAGTTAAGTAGAGATTTAGCCGATAAGTTACAAATTTTTAAGTGCTTGTTTAATTAATTCCTGTAATTCAATAATCTCAGGGTTTGCTATAATTACTTTTTGAACAGCCTGTTCAGCATTTGCTTTTGCAATACCTAAGCTAACCAAAGCGTTAGTTGCGTCTCCTCCTATATTAATTGTAGTGGTAGTTGAAAAACTGGTATCCAAATTTTGTTTGCCAAATTTATCTCTCAATTCCACAATCAATCTTTCAGCGCTTTTTCTACCAATACCTTTAATACTTTCTAATTGTTTGGTATTGCCCTGAACAATAGCACGTGTTATTTCTTCAGGCTTCATTCCACACAACATCATTCGTGCAGTAGACGTACCAACACCAGATACACTTATCAGTTGCAGAAATAAATCTTTTTCAGACATTTCTGCAAAACCAAATAATGTGTGTGTATTTTCTGTAATGTGTAAATAGGTAAATAGTTGCCCAGATTCCATATTTACAATACTGCTATAAGTATATAGACTTATTTGCAAATCATATCCTACACCATTTACATCCACCACTACACGAGCCGGTTGTTTCTGCACAAAATTCCCTCTTACAAATGCTATCATAAATTACTAATATTCAAAAGTAAGAATTTACACAGTATTTTGCATATTAATTTACAGAAAATACAATAACAACAGAAAGAATGGATTTTGATTTTTTTTTCAGATATTTACCCTCATTTTAGCGCTTTTATATTGAAAATAAACACATGAATAAAATTACCGCAGCTATTACCGCTATTGGAGGGTATGTCCCCGAAACCATACTTACGAATGCAGAGTTGGAAAAAATGGTAGATACCAATGACGAATGGATCAAAACTCGGACAGGAATTAGTGAAAGAAGAATTTTAAAAGAGCAAGGAAAAGCAACAAGTGATTTAGCTGTTCCTGCTATACAAGAAATATTAACTAAAAAAAACCTAGACCCTTCCGAAATAGACTGTATAGTCTGTGCTACAGTCACACCCGATATGGTTTTTCCTGCTACAGCAAATATTGTTGCAGATAAATTAGGTGCAGTAAATGCCTGGGGGTTTGATTTAAACGCCGCTTGTAGTGGTTTTTTATATGCACTTACAACCGGTGCTAGTTTCATTGAGAGCGGAAGGTATAAAAAAGTAATAGTGGTAGGTGCAGACAAGATGAGTGCTATTGTAGATTATACAGATAGAAATACTTGCGTTTTATTTGGCGATGGTGCAGGAGCTGTATTACTAGAAGCTAATACAGATGGTTTTGGTATTCAGGATAGTTTATTAAAAAGTGATGGCAGCGGAAGAGATTTTCTGCACATGAAAGCGGGGGGGTCTTTAAAACCGGCAACTATTGAAACCGTTATGGCAAAAGAACATTTTGCATTCCAGGAAGGTAAAACTGTTTTTAAATTTGCTGTAAAAGGAATGGCGGATGTTAGTGCAGAACTATTAGAAAAAAATAATTTAACAGGTGACGATATTGCATGGCTTGTGCCTCATCAGGCTAATCTGAGAATTATTGATGCAACTGCAGATCGTATGGGGATCAGCAAAGAAAAAGTAATGATTAATATTCAGCGATATGGTAATACTACGGCTGCCACTATTCCCTTGTGTTTGTGGGAGTGGGAAAGCCAATTGAAAAAAGGGGATAACCTTGTTTTTGCTGCATTTGGTGGTGGATTTACCTGGGGTGCAACCTTAGTTAAATGGGCTTATTAATTATTTGTATTTCTTGTGAAATTTTGTGAATTTTACTTCAGAGTGTTTTGTCTAAACATTAGCGTATCAAATTTGTTGTAATTGTTGGTATTGATTTCATTTGCCAGTATTTGTATTTATTCAATTTAACCGAAAGTTGTTTTAAAGTTTTATTTGTAAACTTTTCGAAAACTGCGATCATATAAAATAATCAACAGATGAAAGCTCCCCTTTTTTTATTAGTCAGCCTTGCTATCTCATTTTTTTCTTTTGCTCAAAAAGATCCTGTGGAGCGTATTTGGATGAGTGCCGAAAAAACTTCAAAAATTGAAATATACAAAGCAGTTGATGGAAATTTTTATGGCAAAGTAATTTGGTTAAAAGAGCCTAACGATAAAAAAGGGAAGCCCAAATTAGATGAACAAAATAAAGATGAAAAACAAAGAAACCAGCCTATTATGGGTTTGTTGATTATCAAAAAATTCAAGAAAAGTGCAACTGCCAACGAGTACGAAGAAGGCACTGTATACGATTCTAATAATGGTAAAACTTATTGCGCAAAACTTACCTTAAAAGGCAAGGAACTTAAACTACACGGATATATTTGTGGCTATACTTGGTTAGGAAGAAGTACAACTTGGAGTTTGGTTGAATAAAATTGGTAAATTGTTACAACAATCGGTCAATCTTCTTCGCTAATTCTTGATCTTTTTGGGTAACAACATTGCCGGCATCGTGGGTTTGAAGCCATATTTCAACAGTATTCCAAACATTACTCCAGTAAGGATGATGATTCATTTTTTCTGCTTCAATGGCAACTCTTGTCATAAATGCAAATGCTTCTGAAAAATTCTTAAACTCAAATTTTTTATAGAGCTGATTGTTTTCTTCTGTCCACATATTTTTTTATAAAGTAGTTTTTAAAAAACCATGTTCCCCTTGTTCTTAATTTGTTCAATATTTAGTTCCGCTACCATTTGAACGCCGGTTACATTTTTGATAGCTTGTTTTATCCAATCGCATTTTTCATCATCTACCCAATCGCCTTTCATTAGCCACAAAAAGTCGATATGCTTAAACTCCGGCAACAAATACTCTCCATCGTATTGATTGTGGTATAAATAATGTACCAAAAAACTATTGGCTTCTTGCCATTCGTAAATATTAAAAAAGTAGTGGCGTTCTTTTTTCTTCACATGAATTTCATTTTCGGGATTTAACCGAAAGTGAAAGCCCATCATTTTATTCAGTTGCCAACACAATTGAAAATTTTTCAAAGGCGCTGTAATGCCTAGTAGTCTTGTTGTTTCAAAGAAGTCATCATTAAGTGAATCTATGTCTAATTTTAACTTCATGGTTCAATTAATTATAAAAATGGTTGCAGAGAAATAAAAAATAAAATTTAAAAAATGATATCAAATGTTTTTTCTGAATCACCACGTTTTATTTTCAATTGAGTGGCATCACCTTTTTTAAACTTACTCAACGTTTGCATATAACTCATTACATCTACAAATTTATATTCGCCCATTTGCAAAATAATATCACCTGTTTGCAAACCAATTTTTTCTGCTAATTTACCCATACTAATTCCATCAACCTTTACGCCTGTTCCGTTGTAGCCATAATCGGGAATGATGCCCAAGCTTACTGTAAACTTACTTTTCCCTATTTGAGGTTCAGCAGTTTTTGTAAATATTAACTTCCCTTTCTTGTCTGTAATTTCAATAATTTGATACGTGTATTCAACAATATTTTTTAATGCTTGATAATTAATTTTCTCCCAATCATCTGTAGCCTTATGATAATCAGGATGACTGCCGGTGAAGAAAAACAATACAGGAATATTTGCTCTGTAAAATGTAGCATGATCACTTGGTCCGCTGCCGGTACTATCAAATTTTACAGCTAATTTACTAGTCATGTTTTTGCTGAAAACATCACCCCAAACAGGAGATGTTCCATAACCACCAATAGTAAGTTTATGTGCAGTGTCATATCTGCCAACCATATCCATATTAATCATGTAGTTGGGTGTAATCTGAATACTGGGATTCTCTATCCAGTGCTTGCTGCCAAAGAGTCCTAGCTCTTCACCGCTAAAATGAATAAAGAGATAATTATTATTTTTTGTTCCTGATTGTTTCAACTTTTTTGCAAGTTCAATCACAGCTGCAGTTCCGCTTGCGTTGTCATCCGCACCATTATGAATTACATGTCCTGTATCTAAAGCGTTTTTATCTTCTCCAAAACCCAAGTGGTCATAATGTGCTCCAATTATAACTGTATTTGTTGCCTTATTATCTATAAATGCGATTATATTTTTTCCGTTTCGTATGTGTTCTTCTATTACTACCTCCAATTCTATCTCAATCGTAGCCGATAAGTCTTTTAAAAACTTTTTTTGTCCCGCAGCTGTGATAAAAATTAATGGTATTTCGGTAGAAGCACTTTTGTCATTTTTGTTAAATAGAATATTGTCAGTTATTGTAGTTGAATTGAAGACAAATAAAGCAGTTGCACCCTTTTTTGCAACCATTGTAGTTTGTTGTTTAAGAAATGATTCAATATCAAAATGCGGATTAGATTTATTAGTTTCCAAAACATCTTTCAAATCAAAAAACCATGGCTGATTGGCTTCATTCAATGCAATCGCTGGCATTCCTTGTACTTTCCCATTTTTGCTATTTGCAAGCGGAAAAAAATCTGTTTCTACAATTGCTGAAACCTGATTGATTTTTAAAAATGTGTTGGATGCAATTTGTTTGCCTTCGTTAATTTCAAAGCTTTGGACATAGCCTTTTGTTCCTTTGGCTTCAATTCCATTTGTGGCATACTGATTTGCAATATAATTCATGGCAATTGTTTCTCCTTTAGTACCTGTGCGTCTGCCTTCAAGGCTGTCTGCTGCTAAGTATTGTACATGGTTTTGCAGGTTGTTGACTAATACAATTGCAGACTTTTGATCTGCTTCCATCAACAATTTTAATTTCTTCTTTTTACTTTGTGCATTGATGCTTGCAGGAAGTATCAATAAAAACAGTATCCATTTATACATGAAAGCAATTTGTACAAAAATAAGTATTAACCAATCTTCAAAAATATAGTAAATTAACTTGTTTCTTATTCTCTTCCTAATATCGTAACCAAGTACCAAACTGCACTTTTACATTTGTTGCTATTCAACATGTCAACTACAAAAAATTTCAATATCGCATTAGTAGGCAATCCTAATTGTGGGAAGAGCACTTTATTCAACACACTTACAGGATTGCACCAAAAAACGGGAAATTTTCCGGGTGTTACTGTTGAGAAAAAAACGGGAACAATTTTATTTCAAGACAATCATTCGGCAACATTAATTGATTTACCCGGCACTTATTCATTATACCCAAGACGTTCGGATGAGTGGGTAGCCTATAAAGTGCTGATGCATAATGATGTTGAAATTACTGCCGATGTTGTTTTGCTGGTGGTAGATGCTAGTAACTTAAAAAGAAATTTACTTTTTTGTACGCAAATTTTAGACCTTCATATTCCTGTTGTTGTAGCATTAAGCATGAATGACATTGCTGCAAAAAAAGGAATCAAAATTGAAATTCAAGGATTAGAATCAGAGTTGGGTGTTCCGGTGATTGAGGTGAACCCAAGAAAGAACAGAGGATTGGTGCAGCTGAAAAAAATGTTACAGTTAGTAGCCAATCAGCCAAAGAAAAAGCCACAAAGAGATTTTATTGATAATAAAAATTTAGCGCCGCAGAGTATTGAGCAAATGCAAAATTTAATGCCAATGCTTAATGAATATACCAGCATTCATTATCTTATCAATTATCAGGCATTTTCTTTGGATGAGGATATACAAAAGGCAATTGAAAAAATAGAAGCATCTACCAAATTTAATCCCACCAAAACCCAGGCAGAAGAAGTGCTTCAGCGATACCAACGCATTAAAGTGATTATGCAACAACATATAGTAGAACCTGACCCGTTGGAGCAAAAATTATTTACAGACAAACTTGATGATTTGCTGCTGCACAAGACATGGGGTTACTTAATCTTGCTCGTAGTTTTATTCTTTTTATTTCAAAGTGTATTTTGGATTGCTCAATATCCTATGGATGGAATTGAATCTATATTTAAACATATTGGTACTTATTTAAATCACCATTTGCCCGAAGCTTGGTGGAGCAACCTATTGATAAATGGTTTTGTTGCAGGGCTAAGTGGAATATTGGTTTTTGTTCCTCAGATTATGATCTTATTTGGGTTGATTACCATTTTAGAAGACACCGGCTACATGGCAAGAATCAGCTTTTTAAGCGACAGATTAATGCGTAAAGTTGGGCTAAATGGAAAGAGCGTAATGCCTATGATTAGTGGTTTTGCTTGTGCTGTTCCTGCTATCATGAGTACAAGAAATATTGAAAATAAAAAGGAAAGATTGCTTACAATTTTGGTTACCCCACTAATGAGTTGCAGTGCAAGGTTACCCGTATATACCATTTTAATTTCATTGGTTATACCATCTCAATATTACTTTGGATTTTTAAGTTTGCAAGGATTGGTGATGATGGCTTTATATTTATTGGGCACTGTAATGGCTTTGGTTGTGAGTTTTGTATTAAAGCATTTTATAAAAACAAATGAAAAAAGTTTTTTCATTTTAGAACTGCCAATTTACAGAAATCCACGTTGGAAAAATGTAGTCATTACAATGGTAAGTAAAGCCAAAATATTTGTTACAGATGCAGGTAAAGTAATCATGATAATCAGTTTGCTGTTGTGGTTTTTAAGCAATTTTGGGCCTGGAGAAAACATAAAAAATGTACAGTCAAAATATACAGCAGTAGCTCAACAATTTCCCAATGCAATTGATTCTGTACAAAGACAATTGAACATTGAAAAATTACAGCATTCTTATGCTGGTATTTTAGGAAAAGTGATAGAACCGGTTATCCGCCCACTTGGTTATGATTGGAAAATTGGCATTGCAATCATTACTTCATTTGCGGCAAGAGAAGTGTTTGTGGGCACAATGGCAACACTGTACAGTGTAGAAGAAAATGAAGATTCATTACTTCGTGAAAAAATGAAATCGGCTACTCATGCCGATGGAAGCCCTGTATATACTTTGGCTGCCGGATTATCTTTAATGGTATTTTATGTTTTGGCAATGCAATGTATGAGCACATTAGCCGTTGTAAAACGAGAAACAAAATCTTGGAGATGGCCACTGTTTCAATTGTTATACATGACTACACTTGCTTACTTGATGAGCTGGAGTATATATCAACTTTTTAGTTAAGCAAAGTGTATTTAAAAATTAATTGATACAAAAACTATCCCTTTCATGGTTTGTATCCTCATGAATCAAACTATATTTTTTTGACCATTTCTTCTGTGAGAATAAATAAAAACTATACTACTATATTAATCATTTTATTTTTTACAAAAATAATTTTCTTGGGTTGTTTGCCTTCTAACCATTTTTGTACAACATCATTTGCGAGTAAAATAGGCTCAATATCTTTTTGCTCTGCATCTAATGGAAAGGTAAGTGTGGTGCGCATTTTACCATTAATACTTACCGGATATTCTTTATCGCTTTCGGTAGTATAATTGGCATTGTAAACTGGATAGGTTGCATCTAAAATGCTCGTGTGATTACCAACTGCCGCCCATAATTCTTCTGCGATATGTGGTGCATAAGGTGCTAATAAAATCAACACTTGTTCTAACACTTCTTTCTTATGACATTTTAAATCTGCCAGCTCATTGATACAAACCATGAATGCAGAAACAGCTGTATTGTAAGAAAAGCGTTCGGTATCGTCATCAATTTTTTTGATGGTTTTATGTAGAGCTTTTAATTCTTCCGGAGTTGCTTTTTCATTGTTCCAAATGGCTTTTCCTTCAATAGGTTGATTGTCTTTAAAAGTAACTTCGCTATAAAATAAACGCCATAGTTTTTTCAGGAAACGATGCACGCCTTCAATTCCTTTGGTATCCCATGGTTTGCTTTGTTCTATTGGTCCTAAAAACATTTCGTACATGCGAAATGTATCGGCGCCAAATTTTTCAACAACATCATCAGGGTTGTCTACATTGAATTTTGACTTAGACATTTTTTCAGACTCTTCAATAACATATATAAACTCGTCACCTTTTTCATCTTTTAGCCATTCGCCAATTGAATACAATGGCTCATCAATTAACCCTTCTTTGATTTTTTTTTCAAAAATATTTTGATACAATCTATTAGAACTATCTACAAATTGATGTCCATATTTTAATCTTAGTTTTACATTGTATTCTTTTCCTTTTTCAACTGATACAATTTGATGTGTTCCGTTTTCCAGAATTGCAGTTCCAAAGAAGTAAGACTTCCCGGTTATCATTCCCTGATTCAACAGCTTCTTAAATGGTTCGTCAAAACCGATGTAACCTAGGTCGTACAATACTTTCGTCCACATACGGCTGTATAATAAATGCCCCACAGCATGTTCCGTACCACCAATATATACATCCACACTATTCCAGTAATCGCTCACATTTCTGTCAACCAAAGTTTCATTATTATGAGGATCCATATAACGTAAAAAATACCATGACGACCCAGCATAACCGGGCATTGTACTAGTTTCTCTTTTGCCTTGTGGCGTGTTAATCCACTCGTTAATATTTGCTAGAGGCCCTTCACCTTCAGGACCCGGACCATATTTTTGTACATGTGGTAATTGTAATGGCAATTCATTTTCCTGCAAAGGTTTTGCAATACCGTTTTCCCAAATTATAGGAAATGGCTCACCCCAATAACGCTGCCTGCTGAAGCCTGCGTCTCTCATTTTAAAATTTACTTTTCGTTTGCCGATTCCCATCTTTTCGATCTTTGAAATAGCAATACCAATTGCATCTTTCATCAATAGTCCATTTAAAAAACCACTGTTTTCTAAAATAGCTTCTTTGGTTGGATTGGCAGCTGTACCATCGAAATGTTTTCCGATTATATTGGTAATGGGAATATTAAAATGTTGGGCAAATTTAAAATCACGTTCATCGCCACAAGGCACAGCCATAATTGCTCCTGTGCCATAACCTGCTAAAACATATTCACTAATCCAGATAGGAATTTGTTTGCCATTAAAAGGATTGATTGCATAAGCACCGGTAAATACCCCTGTTATTTTTTTCTCAGCCTGACGTTCTCTGTCACTTTTGCTTTTTACATACACGATGTAATCCTGAACTGCTTTTTTTTGATTGTTGGTTGTAATACTTTCTATCAACTCATGTTCAGGTGCAACCACCATAAAATCTACACCGAAGATGGTATCGGGGCGGGTGGTGTAAACATTGATGTTGAATGTGGTATGTTGAATGTTAAATGCAATCTCCGCACCTTCACTTTTGCCAATCCAGTTGCGTTGCATTTCTTTCATACTATCGCTGAAATCCACTGTTTCCAGACCTTGCAGCAATCTATCGGCATAAGCAGTAATCCGTAAATACCATTGACGCATTTTCTTTTTTATTACCGGATGTCCGCCACGCTCACTTACTCCATTTACCACTTCGTCATTTGCCAAAACAGTTCCCAATGCTTCGCACCAGTTAACTTCTCCATACGATGAAAAAGCCAACCTACGTTTCATTAGAATATCTTCTTTTTCGGCTTCGGAAAAAGCATTCCATTGTTCGGCTGAAAAGCTGCTACCACCTTTGTTTTCGTATTTTTTTACCAATTCTGAAATAGGTTTGGCTTGCTTACAACTATTGCAGAAATAGCTGTTGAATAATTCTAAAAATATTTTTTGTGTCCATTTGTAATAGTTGGGGTCGCTAGTTTGTACTTCACGTTCCCAATCGTAACAAAAACCAATTTTATCTAATTGATTTTTGAAAGTAGCAATATTTTTTTTTGTGGTTTCAGCGGGATGTTGACCCGTTTCAATTGCGTATTGTTCAGCAGGTAACCCAAAGCTGTCAAAACCCATAGGATGCAATACATTAAATCCTTTCAGCCTTTTGTAACGACTATAGATATCGCTGGCAATATAGCCTAACGGATGTCCTACATGTAAGCCTGCACCACTTGGATAAGGAAACATATCCAACACATAAAACTTTGGTTTGGAACTTTGATTGGATACCTGATAGGATTTATCTCCTTTCCATTTTTGTTGCCATTTTTTTTCGATATCTCTGAAACGATAGTCCATTTTATAAGAATTTTTTTATGCGAATTGTCCGGAAATTAAAATCACAGTTTTTGCAATTTCGTACATTTTTATTTTTTTAATGAAGCAACTTAGCAATACTATTTTGATTGGCTATGTTGTGAATGTACAAATGTGCGTCGCCGAGAACGTTGAACTAACTGATAAAGGCGGTTTAAAAAAATAAGATGTCAATTAAAATCGATATAACATTTTCTTAACCATGAACTTATTAGATTGCCTAAAGTATCTGATTATTTCATTGTTTTCGTGTGTGCAAATGTAAGTGATTGCCTTACATTTGCTTGTTGAAACTCTTTAAATTATTAACTATGGCAAGTGCAGGAAAAACATCTTTAAAACGTAGTCCTAACTTTATTAATAGCATTGTTGGTGTGGCGTTGGTATTGCTTGTAATGGGTATTATGGGTTGGTTTTTTTTATATGCAAGCGGTATGTCGAAAGCGTTGAAAGAAGATGTGCCTATTAATGCATATTTAAGAACCTTGAACAAGGATACAATTGGTCAAATACAACAATACATTGCATCTCAGCCTTATGCAAAGAATGTAAAATACATTGATAAAGAAGCTGCAAAGAAAATTTGGAATGCAGAAAATAATGAGGAATGGAGTAAAATTTTGGATGTAAATCCGTTGCCGGAAAGCATTGATTTTTTTGCAAAATCCGAGTATGTCAATAAGGATAGTTTAGAAAAAATTGTAGCTAATATAAATAGTATTTATGGCAATCAAATTACAGATATTAAATATCAACCGTCGCTGGTAAGTAATATTGACTCAAAGGCTAAAACATTGGGGTTGATATTTTTAGTGGCGGGAATTATTCTTTCTGTAATTGTGATTGTGAGTATTGACAACACCATACGACTCGCAATGTTTAGCAACAGATTTTTGATTAAAACCATGCAAATGGTTGGAGCAACAAGAGGATTTATCAGCCGTCCGATGACTATTAGGGCAATTATCAACGGAATGATTAGTGCGGTAATTGCGATTATATTAATTATCAGTCTAATTACATGGGCAGAGAGTTTGGAGCCCCAACTGAAAAATATCAGGGATACGAAACTAAATATTATTTTGTTTGCAGGAATGATGGTAGTCGGTGTTGGAATTTCGTGGTACAGCACACATAGAAGTGTATTGAAGTATTTGAAAATGAAACTGGACGATTTGTATTAAAAATGGTTGTTTTAGATAGAAATAACTTTTCATTATATTGCAACTCTTAATTCAATTTTATGAGCAATAAAAAAAATGTGTCTTCTTCTCTTTTTGGTAAAGAAAATTATATCTGGATGGCAATTGGCGCTGTGATTATTGCTATTGGTATGTTTTTAATGAGTGGCGGTAAAAACCAAGACCCTAAAGTATTTGATACTAATGTAGTGTATAGTTTTACAAGAATTACCGTAGCGCCTATTTTAATTTTGTTGGGATTTGTAGTTGAGATTTATGCAATTTTTAAGAAGCCAAAAGCGACTAACTAGTTTGATTTTAATAATGCGAAAGCGATGAAATTTTCATCGCTTTTTTGTTTCTTTAGTTTTTCAAAAAATATTTTTATACGATTATGAATACCATACAATCTGTTGTAATAGCAATAATAGAAGGGCTTACAGAATTTTTGCCTATTTCATCCACTGCCCACATGAAGATTGCAAATCCATTGTTGAAAATATCTAATAATGCTTTTACTGATTTGTTTGAAGTGGTGATACAATTGGCTGCGATACTTAGTGTGGTAACTATTTACTGGAAAAAGTTTTTTGATTTTTCAAAGTTTGATCTCTATATAAAACTGGTGATTGCAGTAATCCCTGCATTGATTGGCGGAATCCTTTTAAAAAAACATATTGATGCTGCATTGAGTAACCTGACATTTATTGCTTGTGTAATGATTGGTGGTGGCATTATTTTATTGTTTATTGATAAGCTGTTTTCAAAAAATGAAATCCAAGAGGAGGAGAAGATTACTTATCCAAAAGCTTTTATGATAGGATGTTTTCAGGTATTGAGTATTGCTCTTCCGGGGTTAAGCAGAAGTGCAAGTACGATTATTGGAGGGATGTCTCAAAAGCTGACAAGGAAACTAGCAGCAGAATTTTCTTTTTTTTTGGCAGTGCCAACAATGGTTGCGGCAAGTGCTAAAAGTTTTTTAGATGTTTATAAAGAACATCCTGAAGTTTTGGTAAAAGATAATTTCGCAACATTAGGCTTAGGTGCTTTGGTGGCTTATGTGGTAGCACTGATTGCTGTGAAATTTTTTATCGGCTATTTACAAAAAAATGGTTTTAAAATGTTTGGTTGGTACAGAATTGTTGCCGGTATTATTGTACTTATTTTAATTTATACAAAGCATTTAGGTTAAGTATTTTGAATCCAGCTTTGTTAACTTTATGGTTGAGTTTTTAATGCTATGAATTGCTATCTTTAAAACTCAAAACTGCTAACATGCAAACTGCTTCCAAAAAAGTAATTAATGGCTGGGCAATGTACGATTGGGCAAATAGTGCTTACTCGCTGATTATTACTTCTGCTATATTTCCTGCATATTATACTGCTATTGCACCTGCACAGGTGCAGCTATTTGGTAGAACATTTGAACGTGCTGCATTAGCTTCTTATTCAATCTCTTTTTCGTTTTTATTAATTGCCTGCATTTCTCCAATTTTATCATCTATTGCAGATTATAAAGGGAATAAAAAAGTTTTCATGCAATTCTTTACCTATGTTGGTTCGGCTGCATGTTGTAGCATGTTTTTCTTTACAAAAGACAATATCAGTTTCGGAATAATAGCAAGCGTTGTGGCGTCGATTGGCTATTGTGGCAGTATTGTTTTTTACAATGCGTATTTGCCGGAGATTGCAGCTGAGGAAGACCAAGACCGTATCAGTGCCAAAGGCTTTACAATGGGTTATATTGGAAGTGTTTTATTAATGATTGTATGTCTTGCAGCCATCATGATGAATGACAAAATGAATTTAGGCTGGGGGTCTTATCCTGCAAGGCTTTCATTTTTAGCAGTAGGAATATGGTGGGCAGGATTTGCACAAATTACTTTCAATCGTTTGCCGCCCTCTAAAATACCTGAACAACATGCTGAATACAATCTTTTTACAAATGGTTTTCATGAATTAAAAAAAGTATGGTATGAGTTGAAGCACCATCCCAACTTAAGTAAATTTTTACGTAGTTTTTTCTTCTATAATATGGGTGTGCAGACGGTAATGTATTTGGCAACCTACTTTGCATCAGATGAACTTAAAATGGAATCCTCTCAATTAATCATTACCGTTTTAATTATACAAATTGTAGCCATATTGGGTGCAACTTTATTTTCGAAGTTGTCCGATAAAACCAATAATATTTTCACGCTATGTACGTTGATTTGTATTTGGATATTGATTTGTTATTTCGCATCTATCGTTACAACAATTACACAATTTTATACGATTGCATTTTGTGTAGGAATGGTGATGGGTGGAATTCAATCTATGAGCCGATCAACATATTCTAAATTATTGCCCGATACGAAAGATACTGCTTCATTTTTCAGTTTTTATGACGTATGTGATAAAATGGGAACGGTTATTGGTACGCTTTCATTTGGTTATGTGAGTGAGTTTTTAGGTGGAATGCGTAACTCTGTATTGGCTTTGATGATCTTTTTTATTATTGGGCTCGTGTTACTTTTATTTGTAAAAATGAAAAGAAATCCTTCAATTGCATGATGAAATTATATTCAATAGAAACAGGCTATTTCAAATTGGATGGTGGTGCTATGTTTGGGGTTGTGCCAAAAAGTATCTGGCAAAAATTAAATCCACCCGATGAAAATAATTTATGTACATGGTCAATGCGTTGTTTATTAATTGAAGATGAAAATCGTTTGATATTAGTTGATACCGGTATTGGAAATAAACAAGACGTCAAATTCTTCTCTCATTATTATTTGCATGGAGATGATACATTAGAAAAATCATTATTAAAATATGGATTTACGAAAGATGATATTACCGATGTAATTCTTACGCACCTTCATTTTGACCATTGTGGTGGAAGTATTGAAAGAGTAAATGACAAATTGGTTCCTGCATTTAAAAATGCCACATACTGGAGCAATGAAATGCATTGGCAATGGGCTATTGAGCCGAATGATAGAGAAAAGGCTTCGTTTTTAAAGGACAACATTTTACCAATTCAGGAAAGTGGGCAATTGAAATTTATTGCAACACCTGAAAAAAATCCATCATCAACAGAGCTGGGCACTATCCATTTTTCAGAACGTATTTCTATTCGTTTTGCCAGTGGACATACGGATGAAATGATGTTGCCTCAAATAAAATACAAAGATTACACCATTGTGTATATGGCTGATTTATTACCAAGTGTTGGGCATATTCCCCTGCCTTATGTGATGGCTTATGATATGTTTCCATTAACCACATTAAAGGAGAAGAAAATTTTTTTAGAAGAAGCAGTTGATAAAAAATATATCCTGTTTTTTGAGCACGACCCAATTCATGAATGTTGTACACTTCAACGAACAGAGAAGGGAATCAGAGTACTGGAAACTTTCGATTTGAGTAATTTATAAAATATTTTTATCTAATCTAAATTTTGTCCGAGCCATTTTTCAACTACTTCTATAGGCATTTCTTTTCTTTTAGAGTAATCTTCTAACTGATCGGGTTGAATTTTACCAACTCCATAATATTGACTTTGCGGATTGGCAAAATACCATCCGCAAACACTGCTTGCAGGATACATTGCCAAACTTTCTGTAAGTGTGATGCCAATATTTTCAGTTGTATTCAACAACTTAAATAATTTATATTTTTCAGTATGATCGGGACAAGCTGGGTAACCAGGTGCGGGTCTTATGCCTTGGTATTTTTCGCCAATAAGTTCCTCGTTGGTTAAATGTTCATCAGTTGCATAAGCCCAAAATTCTTTTCTTGTTTTTTCATGTAAGCACTCTGCAAATGCTTCAGCCAATCTATCTGCTAAAGCTTGTAACATAATTTTATTGTAATCATCCAAAACGGCTTCAAATGCTTTTACATGAGGCTCAATGCCATCAATAGTTACAGCAAATGCACCAATATGGTCCGGAAGATTATTTGATGTATTGTGTTGTTGTGGTTTGATAAAATCTGCCAACGAAATATTTGGTTGATTGGCTGCTTTCTGAATTTGTTGTCTTAAGAATTGTAATTTCATTTCAGCATAATCAGTGGTTACAACTACTTCGTCATTATTACTTGCTGCCTGCCAAAAACCAATGACACCTTTTGCAGTTAACCATTTTTCTGCAATGATTTTATCCAAAAGTTTGTTTGCATCATTGTACAGGTTAGTTGCTTCAATACCTACAATTTCATCTTCTAAAATAGCGGGGAAGTTGCCATGCATTTCCCATGCAATGAAGAAAGGTTTCCAATCAATATACTTTCTCAAATCAGCTAAATCAAAATTTTGAAATACCTGAACACCAGTGAAATTGGGCTTTACAGGATGATAAGTATTCCAGTCAATTTTTACCTTGTTATTAACAGCATCATTGTAAGATAAATATTGTTTAACTACTTTTTTATTATCAAAACTTTCTTTAAGTTTTAGATATTCATTTTTTATTTCGCTTAAATAATTTTCTTTTAAATCTCTATTTAACAAACTCCCGGCAACTGTAACACTTCTGCTTGCATCTAAAACATGCACCACGCCATTATCATATTCCGGTGCAATTTTTACAGCAGTATGCATGCGGCTAGTAGTAGCACCTCCAATTAGTAAAGGTTGCTTCATACCTCTGCGTTTCATCTCTTTTCCAATGTACACCATTTCATCTAAGCTTGGCGTAATTAATCCGCTTAAGCCAATGATATCTACATTTTCTTTTTGTGCAGCATCTAATATTTTATCTGCAGGAACCATTACTCCTAGGTCAATAATATCATAACCATTGCAACCCAACACTACACCAACAATATTTTTTCCAATATCATGCACATCACCTTTTACAGTTGCTAATAAAATTTTTGCAGCACCTGCGCCTTCTTCATTTACGGTACCTGCAGCAAGATGTGCTTGTTTGCGTTCTTCTTTTTCGGCTTCAATAAATGGCGTTAAAACAGCTACACTTTTTTTCATCACTCTGGCACTTTTAACCACCTGCGGTAAAAACATTTTACCTGCGCCAAATAAATCTCCAACGATATTCATACCATCCATTAACGGCCCCTCAATTACATCTAATGGTCTTGGATATTGTTGTCTCGCTTCTTCTGTATCATCATCAATAAATTCTGTAATGCCATTAATTAAACTATGAGCCAATCTTTTTTCAACCGGTTCATTTCTCCAGCTTTCATCTCTTTCAACAACTTTTCCTTTGGCTTTAACAGTTTCAGCAAATACAATTAATTTTTCTGTAGCCTCGTTGTTATCGTTATTTCTGTTTAAAATAACATCTTCACAAAGTGTTTTTAAATTGGGTTCAATTTCATCATACACCACCAACTGACCGGCGTTTACAATACCCATATCCATACCTGCCTTAATAGCATGATACAGAAAAACAGAATGCATGGTTTCTCTTACGTGTTCATTGCCACGAAATGAAAAAGATAAATTACTTACGCCTCCGCTAATTTTTACTAAAGGATATTTTTGTTTGATGATGCGAGTGGCTTCAATAAAATCAACCCCATAATTATTGTGTTCTTCCAAGCCGGTAGCAACAGCGAAAATGTTTAAATCGAAAATAATATCCTGTGGCTGAAAGCCTACTTCATTAACCAATATTTTATAAGCTCTTTCTGCAATTTCAACTTTGCGTTGCATGGTATCTGCTTGTCCTTTTTCATCAAATGCCATAACAATCACAGCCGCTCCAAATGCCTGACAGATGTATGCTTGCTCCCTAAATTTTTCTTCTCCTTCCTTCATAGAAATAGAGTTGACAATACATTTTCCTTGTACACATTTTAATCCTGCTTCAATGATTTCAAACTTACTGCTGTCAATCATGATGGGTATTTTGGCAATATCGGGTTCGCTTTGTACCAAGTTTAAAAATGTAACCATCGCTTGCTTACCATCTAACAAAGCATCATCCATGTTGATATCAATAATCTGTGCACCATTTTCTACCTGCTGACGTGCAACACTTAATGCTTCTTCAAATTGATTATTTAAAATCAACTTGGCAAATTTTTTACTTCCGGTAACATTGGTTCTTTCACCAACATTCACAAAATTTGTTTCAGGTCTTACCACCAAAGGTTCTAATCCTGATAAACGTAAATATGGAGGAATGTTTTTTGTACTCATCTTGTTTTATGCTAATGAAGTTGCTAATATTGGCAACTTTCTTGGTTGTATATTTTTTACATTTTGTGCAATATGCCGAATATGATCGGGGGTTGTGCCACAGCATCCGCCAACAATGTTTACAAATCCTTCTTTTGCCCAGTCTTCTAAAAAGTGCGCTGTTTGATGTGGGGCTTCATCATATTCTCCCATCGCATTGGGTAACCCTGCATTTGGATAGGCAGATACATAGCAACTTGCAATTTGAGAAAGTTCTTCAATATGGCTGCGCATTTCAGAAGCACCAAGTGCACAATTTAATCCTACACTTAAAGGGTTGGCATGAGCAACAGAAACATAAAATGCTTCCAAAGTTTGTCCGCTTAATGTTCTTCCACTTGCATCTGTAATTGTGCCGCTTATCATGATAGGCAACTCAATACCATTCTCCCTAAAATATTTTTTTGCAGCAAAAATTGCCGCTTTTGCATTGAGTGTATCAAAAATAGTTTCGATCAATAGCACATCCACACCACCATCTATCAAGCCGCTGATTTGTTCGTAGTAAGCTGCTACAACTTCATCAAATGTTACAGCCCTATAGCCGGGATTGTTTACATCGGGAGAGAGAGATAGTGTTTTATTCAAAGGCCCAATAGCACCTGCAACAAATTTTGGAATAGTGCTATTGGTTGTTGCTTGATATCTTTCAATTGCTTGTCGGGCACATTTTGCAGAGGCGACATTCAATTCATAAGCCAAAGATTGCATTTCATAATCAGCCATTGCAATTGTGGTAGCACTGAATGTATTTGTTTCAATAATGTCCGCACCGGCTTCTAAATATTGAAGGTGAATGCCAATAATAATTTCGGGCTGAGTAATGCTTAATAAATCATTATTGCCTTTTACATCACTGTGCCAGTTGGCAAATCTTTCTCCACGGTAATCGGCTTCTTGTAATTTGTGACGCTGAATCATAGTGCCCATTGCGCCATCGATGACTAAAATTCTTTTTTCTAATTCTTGATTAATTGTTGCCATTGCTTTTCTAATAATTTTATTTTCCAAATTGGAAATACAATCAGGTTGTAAAAAAAATGTTTGGAGCGAACTTTAAAAAGCTGAAAATTTAACGTGCGGTAAACTGCATTTTGTACAGTATTGGACATCGTTTATTAGTTCAGTTTTTAAAGTAGGGTGAACAATAAACAAATCTTCCTACGATGCAAATATACGTTGATAGCTTAGATGTTCAAATAATTTGTAGTGAACGCTTTAGAAACTATTTATAAGTGCAATTCACTGTAATATCTAATAAATCAGCTACATCACTACCATCAATACCGTAATCCTGTACATGTATTTTGAAAATACCTTTAAGATTCAATATGCCGTTATTGATTATCAACTGACCTTCAACTTCAATTTTCTTTGTTACTCCGTGAATCGAAAGTTGACCATCGACAGTTATGGGGTAAGTCCCATTTTTTGTAAAATCAGTTGCAGTAATATTTTTCATTTTTCCTTTGAATTCACTTTTAGGAAATGAGTCGCTGTTAAGATAATCCGGTTCGTTGAAATGTTTTTGCATTAATTGATTGTCAAATTGAAAACCCTTTATCAATGCTGCAAATTTTATTTCTCCTGTTAATGCATTGATACTGCTGATTAGTTGCTTATTTGTAGCTTCAATATCTTCTGCAGGAGTTTTTGAAAAAAACCGAATACTTCCAGTTGTACTTTTAAAAATCTTAGCGCCACTTGGTAGGGTTGTTGTATCCTTTTTTGAAACAGTATTATCCGTATTTGTGTTAGCATTGGTTGGTGTGTTAGATGCTGTAATATTTGTGTTTAAAACAACTGCTTCTGTTATCTGAATTTCACCAAGGATGAATCCAGTAAAAATTCCTTTCACAGTCACTGTAGTTCCGATTGGTAATGATTTTTTTTCTTTCAGATTTGCAGAAACAATACCATCTTGAAAATTGGTTTTCAAAAATAATATGGTATTGGGATTGTTTTCTGACTTTGCTATAATACCCGTTACTTCTAATAATTTATTGTTGTATTTTTTATTTGCTACTGCTTCATTGGTTAAAAATTCATTCATTAAACTGTCAGCAGAAATGCCAATTCCTGCTTCAGAAGTTCTGTCTGTTTTTGCTGGAGATTGCAGATAAATAGCATAGTACCAAATGGAGGAAATGGTAATGATAATGGCTAATAAAAAAGCGATTAAGATAAATTTATTTTTTTTGAAATTGGCAATGCTGTATGCACCGATTCCAACTATTGGAATTAATCCAATAATTACCCAAATAATTTTATTTTGTTTGGAAATATCAGTTCTTTTTAAAAGATGCATCAATACAATCATTGCGATAGTAAACCAAGTTGCAGTAATGATTCCAAACATCACGGGTAAATCTTTTACTAGGCTGAACATGCTTTAATTTTAAAGTAGTTTGAAATAAATTATTGAACATATTGTTGTACGGGTAATCTGTTGGTTAAGCTTCTTGCCAGTGTCATTTCATCGGCATATTCTAGTTCGCCACCAAATGCAATACCTCTTGCAATTGTGGTTACTTTACATTGAAACGGAACGATTTTTTTCTGAATGTAATAAATGGTTGTATCGCCCTGAATATTTGGGTTTAGTGCAAAAATAATTTCTTGGGTTTCTTCTTTTTGAATGCGTTGAATTAAGGTTTCAATATTCAACTGATCGGGCCCTATACCATCTAACGGAGAAATAATTCCGCCCAGTACATGATATGTTCCATTGAATTGTTGTGTATTTTCAATTGCAATTACATCTCTTATGTTTTCAACAACACAAATTAAATTTTGATTGCGCATGCTATTGCTGCAAGTGCTACATATATCACCATCGCTGATGTTGTGACAACGATTGCAAAATTTGATTTCACTTCGCATTTTTGAAATAGTTTCTCCAAAAAAACTCACTTCATTTATATCTTGTTTTAGTAAATGCAATACCAATCGCAATGCAGTTTTTTTTCCAATTCCGGGTAGTTTGGAAAATTGTGCTACAGCATTTTCAAGAAGGGTAGATGGTAGTTGCATGGAGAAATTAATTGTCTACAAATGTACGTGCAAAATTTTTTGTTCTAAATTTCAGTTGTTATAAATTGATATCAATTTCATTGTCCCAGTTGGCTCGTACACCCAATTTTTGTTTGATGGCATTAACTATTTCGGGTTGCCGTCTCTGTTTATAATTACCTGCATCCCAAATACCATTTTTATTTTTATCCAATAAAATTCTTAATTCGTATTCACCTGGATTGAATAGTTTTCTAGTCAATATTTTTTCAGAAATCTTGATAGCCTCTATCAGTTTATTGTCTTTAATAATTTGTAAAACAAGATTTTTGGATGTATCTATTTTGTTGAAATTAATTTTAATGCTTCCATAATCTTCTAATTTTTTGGTGCTAAATTTTATTGTATCATTTTTTGGCAACATACTATTGTTAGTATCAGTCACTGCATCTTTTTGTATCAGTAATGTATATTGAAAATTCGGCTGCCATTTGAAAATGATATTGATTTTGTTTTTGAGCGTATCTCTTATGATAGAATAGTTGGCAATCTTTTTATACAATGTATCATAAAGTATCATTTTTAAAGTATCAAAAGTTTTTAACTTTTTATTAAACTCCAAACTAAAAGTATCGTTTAAAAGATCTTGCTTTCCAGAAGCTAAATCAAATTGGTAGCGTAGTTTTTTATCTCTGTCATTGGAAGTTGTTGAAGCAGACACAGTTGGTTTTTTCTTTGCCTCCTGAAATGCATATAACGTAACGGGCGATGAATTTTTATTGATGCTAATGATTGAATCTGCAAAGGCAAATAATTTGGTGCTGTCGTCATATTTTTTACTGTAATCATTGGGTAATGCATACAAAGCAAATTTTCCTTCGGGCAAATTTTTAAAAGTAAAACTTCCATCTGCTTTCAGCTTTGTTATATAGCGCGGTTTAGTTTTATAAACAGCAGTGTCGCTTGTGTTTCTGTGTAAAATTGCAATTAGTGTAGAATCGATTTTTCCGTCTTCGGCAAGAATAATTTTGCCCGATAATGAATTACTATCTATGATGTTTCCGGTAGAAAATGTGTACGTAAAGTTTTTTGCTTCATTGCCTTCATTTACATCTCTGATGCTTTTACCAAAATTGATAGAGTAGGTAGTATTCGCTTCTAAACTATCTTTCAATTTAATTGTTACATTTTTAAGTTTATATTCTATTAAAGGATTGTTCTTTGGCAAAGGGCTTACTATAATATTTTCACTAATTTCCTTTACTTCAACAAATTCATCAAAGGTTAAAACAATTTTATTTGTTGTTGTGTTTTTTGATGAATCTCTTGGAACAGCTGATATTAATTTTGGTGGAATCGTATCTTTTACACCACCACTTGGCGGAATCATATTTGCGCAACTTGTTTGACTCATTTCAATGAATGAAACGAAACAGAAGATGAAAAGTGGATAAGAAAAAAATCGTTTCATAATGAGTGATAGTTGCGATAGATTATGTTGCAAACATAATCTGTTTACTTTTTTAAATAAATTTCAAACACTAATTTTCTTCTTCTATGCCTTCAGATAGAATGGATAAATTATTTGTTTTAACAAAGTTGCACCATTTACAATCTTCTTCACCACAGCCTCTATAAAATTCTCTGTTCTGAATTTTTTGCCAGGTACTAGTAATTTGATTGGTTACAGTTTCTATATCGGCAGTAGAAATAACTATTTTTTCTTTTTGGTATTCTTTCTTTTTGTCGGGTTCAATAAAATCAAATTCGGTACTTACTATTTTCCAATCTTTGGACTGATAATTATCAACTAAAATTTTATAAAACACAGCTTGTCGCCAATAGCTTCCGCCATTGGGTTCTTTGTCGTGAGGTGGTTTTAATTTGGATAGGGCATTTTCATAATTCCCAGATTTATAATCTACAACATTTACAGATTTACCATCAAATTCAAGTTTATCCAATTTTCCTTTCAAAGGAACACCTTGTACTACTACATTTTTAATGCTTCGTTCTATGGCAACTATTTTATTAAAACTGTTACTGTATTTATCATAATAATTTGCCAAAACTTCGTGTCCATATTCGATTCTTCTATTGAATTGTTCTTTGGTAAAACTTTCTCTATTGCGTTTCATGTAAAAGTCAAAGTCTGCAATGAATACAGCTTTATCAGGGAATTGTTGCTGGCTATTGTCTTGCATTTTTTGAAAGAGTTGTTCCAATGCATAATGCACCGCACTTCCAAATTCGGTAGATTCATTTTTGCCGCTTGGTACACGAATTAAATTGTTGTAGTAAAATTGTAAAGGGCAATTGAGGTAATTATTTAAAGCAGTAACGTTCATGTTAAACTTATCCAACAAAGCATCTATAAAATCTGTTTCTGCTTTTCCAATTTCAGGCATAAGAGTTTTACTCAGGAGTAGTATGTCAAAATCTGTTGTTACTGTTGTTGGTAATGAAATAACATCTGTAGTTAGTACATGTTCTTCAGCAATTTCTACAACAAATTTACTAGGCTCAAGCTCCTTCCCATTGTCTTCAAATTGAGCATAGCTTAGTTGTAAGTTTGTTTCTGCACGGGTTAATGCAACATAAAATAATCTTCTTAACTCTTCGGCATCTGCGGTTTTTGCATCAGCAGTTGTTGTTTCAAAAATAGTATCTGGCAATCGATAGCCATTGTTTGGTTTTCTTTTCTTTTCCCAGCTACCCGAATTACATCCGGCAAAAAATACATATTTAAATTCAAGTCCTTTGCTGCCATGTGCAGTTAATAAGTTTACACCTTTTTCATTGCCACTAATTTGAACCAAAGGAAGTTTAATTTCTTCTTTTTGCATCAGCTCAATAATAGTTACAATATCTTGTAATTGCATTTGAGTATTTCTTCGAGATTCCTCTTTAATGAAATCAAATAAGCCTGTCAATACTTGTAAATGCCAGTGTTTTTCATTGCTGTTTAAAATATAATTCAATAATCCTGTTTTCTGAATAATCAATTCTACCAAGGATTGTAGCGTAACATTGGGAACATCTGAAATAAGGGATTCTAAAATAGTACTTGCATTTTTAGCCGCTTCGTTAAATGGTTGTTGAAACAATTCTTTTTGTGGGGCATTACTTTTTTCAATTAATAATTTTCGGATCGATGTTTTATCTGCACCAAATTGTTTACCTGCAACTTCAACACTCAGTTTCGCAACTTCAATTGCAGGAATTCCCCACCAATCAAAATGTAAAATTTCAAACAACATTTCATCACCGCCAAATGGAATATCATGTTCTGCTGAAAGATATTTTAAAAGCAGTATTATTTTTTTAGCCAAAGGGATTTCAAAAATGTTGACACTTCGTTTGCTGTAAACAGGAATCTCTTTCAAATTAAAGAACCGCGTAAGTTCATCTCCATATTTATTTTCTTTGTAAATTACTCCAATATTACCGGGCTGAATACCACTCTTGATAAGGGTTTCAACTGCAATGGTAATACCAATCATTTCATGTTTTTGAGTTTGGTATTGATGAATAGACAATGGTGTTTGAAGTGTATTAATTGATGTATTGCTGGCAACTAAATTTTTACTTAATCCACTTATTTTATTAACCAATCTTTCATTGTTTTTTTCAATGATGGTTTTAGAACTATCTAATATTTTTTGTGTGCTTCTGTAATTATTGGTCAAAACAATTTTCAATAAATCTTTATCATATTTTCTTACAAAGTGCTCCATATTTTCTACGTTAGCACCTTGAAAACGAAAAATACTTTGGTCATCATCACCAACCACAAAAACATTGGGAACATCCCAAAATGAAATCAATAATTCTACAATTTTATTTTGTGTTCCACTAGTGTCCTGATATTCATCTACCAATATGTAGTGGTATTGTTCCTGATAACGACGTAATAAATTGTCATTTTGTTCAAATGCATTGATTACCCAATTAATCATATCATCAAAGTCATATCGGTTAGCCCTTTTCATCAATGTTTGAAAATTCTCAAACTCCAGAATTGCAGCTTTCAGTTTATCCATTATTGCTGCTTCTGCGATAACTTTATCTGTACGTACATCTCCTTTTTTAAATGTACCAACTGCTTTCTTTGCAATATATTCATCTCTGTTGGGAAGATCGTTGATGTAAATATCTATGCTTTGAATAAGGTAATCAACTGTCCACCCTTCTCTTTTCATATTACTAAAAAGCTTTTGCAAGTTGTTGATTTCAAAATACACATCTCCTCTGTATCTTTTCAATGGATGATTTTTAGGAAATGCATCAATAAGTTTTTTGAAAAGTTGTGTTCGCTCCAGTTCGCTGATTGGGTCAAGAATATTTTTTTCAAACAGACTTAAATTATCTTGGATCACATCATTACAAAAACTATGGTAAGTATGTATTTGAACTCTGTAAGCATCGCTACCAATCATTTTTTGCAAACGCTTACGCATAGCCAATGCACCAGCATCGGTGTAGGTAAGGCATAAAATATTTTCGGGAGTAGCATCTGTTTCCAATAATATTTTACCAATTCTTGCAGACAAAATTTGTGTCTTACCTGTGCCCGGACCTGCAATTACCATTATCGGACCTTCAATTGTATCCACAGCTATTTTTTGTTGCGGGTTTAATTGAGCATATATATCATTGAATTGTTGTAGTAATTTTTCTTTTAGATTCATATTATATCACTGGCGGTTTTAAAATCCAACATGGTAAATTTATGTATGAAAATTTAGAAGTGATAGAAATAAAATACTTTCTTTTAGGTGTTATGATTGGGGCATTAATATTTTATTTTTTTTCAGTTCAACTTTTTATCTGCGATGTTGTTTATTATTTTATGAGTAAAGTTTATTCCATTAAAACGATACAAAAAATTCCAATTACTTTAGAAACAGCATGGGATTTTTTTAGTAAACCGGATAATTTAAAAGAGATCACACCCGATAATTTAGGATTCAATATCATCAGCAAACACCATGGTCCAACCATGTATGCCGGACAGATTATTGAGTATAAAGTTTCTCCTATTTTAGGTATACCGTTGTATTGGATGACAGAGATAACACACGTTGAAGACAAAAAATATTTTGTTGATGAACAACGATATGGTCCATACAGCATGTGGCATCACCAACATCATTTCAAAGCAATTGAAGGGGGCGTTGAAATGACTGATATTGTGCATTACAAATTACCCTTGTTTTTCTTGGGAGATATAGCAAATGTTATTTTGGTTAAAAGCCAACTGCGTGGAATATTCAACTATCGTTACAAAGCCGTTGATGATAAATTTGGTAAATGGCAAGGAGCAGAAAATAAAGTAGTTTTTGGTTAATGATTATTTCATTTCTACCCATTTACTAATATTGTTGTTCCAATCAACCGTACTTACAAATACACGTTTGTTTTGATTAAACCATTTGAATGCATCTACATTGTTGGTGCCTCCTTGCAAAATAATTTGAACAAGTTTGGCATTGTCTAAAATTGCTTCTTGCTTTTCATCAATGGTAAAAATAGCGTAGCCTTTTATTTTTTCTTTTCCTTTGTAGGATATTCGATTGATACCATCATTCAAAGGCTCTAAGAAAGGCATTTCGGGAGCTTTATTATCTATCCATGGCATTGGATTAGG
Source organism: Chitinophagaceae bacterium (assembly GCA_947456805.1). Classification (GTDB taxonomy): domain Bacteria; phylum Bacteroidota; class Bacteroidia; order Chitinophagales; family Chitinophagaceae; genus UBA1930. The sequence continues at coordinate 59,945 of CANGTN010000005.1, forward strand.
TAATGCAGGGTATGCGTAATAATTGTTGCGTAAACTATCGTTCCAACCGCTTGGATTTTTTTCAAAAGTCTTGCTGCTGAAGTAAGCACTTCCTTGCGTGTTGGATAAAGTTCTTAATTTCTGAATTTGCATAGGCAATTCATTTTTGTCTTTCCATGCAGTATTTGTACCAGCTCTGTAAATGCCATGCCCAACGTACATGTGTTTGCCAAATGTGTTGTTGTTCCACCATTCCAGCAAACCATCATAATCACATAATTTGTGCCCACGTTCCCAGTACAATTGTGGCGTTACATAATCTATCCAGCCTTTTTCAAGCCACAATAAAATATCTGCATACAAATCGTCGTAATTGGTTTGTCCGCCCTTTGTATTACTTCCTCTTGGGTCTTTGCTTTGATTTCTCCAAACACCAAATGGGCTGATACCAAATTTTACTCTTGGATTAGCAGCACGAATGGTTTGATAAAGTTGTAAAATAATCGAATCGCAATTGCTTCTTCTCCAATCATCTTTATTTAAACCATTGCCATACAATAAAAATGTTTTTTGATCGGGAAATTCTTTCCCATCAATTCTGTAAGGATAAAAATAATCGTCCATATGAATGCCATCAACATCATACCTATCAACGATATCTTTTACAATTCTTGTTACATGTGCCCTTACCTGCGGCAAGCCCGGATTAAAAAATTTGGTAGTGCCATAATTTAAAAACCATTCCGGATGAATTTTAGTAATGTGCGTAGGTGCAATGGAACTTTTACCAATGTTAAAAACTGCCCGGTAAGGATTAATCCATGCATGAAATTCCATACCCCGTTTATGTGTTTCATCAATCATGAATTGTAATGGGTCGTAATAAGGTGTGGGTGGCAAGCCTTGTTTACCTGTTAAGTATTCACTCCATGGTTCGTAAGAAGAAGGATAAAATGCATCACCTGCAGGACGAACTTGTACAAAAACAGTATTCATACCATTGCGTTGGTGCATGTCTAAAAGCTTGGTAAACTCTGCTTTTTGTGATTCGATATTTAAACCTTTTTTACTGGGCCAATCAATATTTTCAACTGATGCCACCCAAACGGCTCTTACTTCAAATATGGGTTGTGCTTGTATTTCAACGTTTATTAACAGCAATATGCAAGTGGTAAAAAATAATTTCATGCCGTGAAGGTAAAACCAGAAATCATTTTTGAATTGTGATGTGGATGAATTGTTGTATTTGTTTCAAATAATTAACAAAAAAGCCATCTGCATTGCAGATGGCTTTCGAACAAGAAGTATGGGTTGATTATTGTTTTACAATTTTCTTTAAATCGTTAGTTTTACCTGATGCATCAGTTAATTTCAACAGATAGTTACCTTTATTGAGCTGGCTGATATCTTCAGAGATACTTAATTCACCGATTGTGAGTTGTACTACTTTTTGAATAAGTACTTTACCCAACACATCGATGATGCTCATTGTTACTTTTTCAGCTGTAGCGGAAGATATATTAATATTTAGTCTGTCTTTAACTGGGTTTGGATAAACTGCTGCAATTGAGATGCCGCTTACCTTACTACCTCTAATTAAAACAGTCTGGCTTAAGCTGGTTTTACCATCTTTGTCTGTTTGCTGTAATCTGTAATAGTTATTTCCATTCAAAGGGGCAACATCATTGAATTCGTAATCCAATGTAGCATTACTGTTGCCGTTAATTGCTTTAGAAGTAATTGAGGCTATAGTGCTGAAATCAGCACCATTCAAACTTCTCTGCAAATCAAACCCTTTGTTATTCAATTCAGTGATGGTATTCCATTTTAATACATTTTTATTACCATCTTTAATTCCTGTGAAACTTGATAATTGAACAGGAAGTCCAGATGAAAATCTAGCATCAAACATCAACTTGAAATTATTTCCAGGGGACATGTCAGACCAAGCTCCGGTTGTTTTTAAATAAAAAGTTCCAGATCTTATTGGGTTTTCTGTTTCATAACCATAGGCTAAATTTGTGGTTCCTGTTTGTTGAACTGAAACAAAGAAATCGCCAGTAACTACTACACCAGGAGTAATACTCAAGTTTACATTTGCTCCGCCTGATGTCTGAGAAGCAGAAGTCCATAATACTGTACCAGGAGTTCCTCCAGTGCCAGTTGCATCATAAATTACTGCTGTATATGGTTGACCTGTAGAGGTAGTTGGGAAATAAAGTGTAATTTGATCAATTGTTTTGGATCCACTATTGGTAAATTTCGCGGCAAATTCACCAATACTTCCATTTAAACCAACGCCTACTGTCGCTGTAGCAGCATTTGTTGTGCTAATTGTATTTGTTGTGATTGTTTGAGAAACTGAAGAAGAATTGTTGGTATTGACATCATCTGAAGGAACAGTTACTGTAATTGTATTTGTTCCAACCAAAGACGGAGTGAAGGCTGTAAAACTAACCAAAGTACTTGACCCCGGCGCTAATGATGCAATTGTTTGAGTATTTGAAAAAGTATTAGCGCCTGTAACTGCTAGTGAAACACTTAGATTTGTTAGTGTAGCAGAACCGTTGTTTTTTACCATAGATCTAATAATTTGTGAACCACCATAACCTGCAGGGATTTTACCTAAAGTGTAGGTAGCTAAAACAGCAGCATCATTTGGGGGGAGATTGACAGCAGTAAATCTATATGTGTAACCGGATGTTGGTAAAACATTATTTCTGTTATTGAATTTATTTCCGGTATAATTTCCGTCTAAAAATGTAGCAGAAGCCCAGGCAGTTGCCGAAGCTTTGGTAATATTTACAGAAGAAGTGTTAACACTCCCTTGAATGCCGGCATTTGTGCCCAAAAATACTGCTGCTGCGCCTGAAGAAGTGAATGTGCCATATACAAACTCAATATCATTAGAAGTTTCATACAATTTTATTTGAAAATTGATATTAGAATATTGTCCTGTAGCAGAACTCCAATCTCTAACATTTTTGAATTGAATTGTACATACTCTACTACCAGCTGTTCCTGAGGTGAAAACTCTGTATTCAGGTGATGTGCCTCCATCTAAGTCAAGGTTGAAAGGATAAATTGTGTTGGCTTCGTTACCTGTTAATACATCATAGATTGATGCGGGTGGAGTTGTTCCTAATTTGATAAATCCATTTGTACAAAGTAAAAATTGTGTAAATGTTGTTCCATTGTAAGAAAAGTTGAATCCAATATTTTGTATTGATGAGGTGTCATCATCAAATGTAATTGGGTTCCCACTGAAATTTGTAGTAATTGCAGTCCCGTTCGTTCCTAAATCGGTATAGGTACCTGATGATTTTGTTGCATTAATTGCCTGATAGTTAAATTGGCAAAAAATTGCCGAAAATGAAAAAGAAAATGCAATAAGTGTAAGTAGTTTTTTTATCATAGCGGATTAAGTTTAGGGTTTGAAATTACTCAAAAACAATTTGAAACAAAAATTTTTTTTTTTTAATCTTCCCAAACGCTCAATCCCTCACTGCAGTTGGAGCAGATGTCAATATTTTTTCTGCTGCTCATCAGTTCACGGCGAAATTGTTTGTAATTATCATTATTCCAGGTTGCTTTGAAGCTTTGGATTTTTAAGTTGCCCAACTGGTGCGTAGCATCTTTATCAAAACAACAAGGCACAACCAATCCATCCCAGGTAATTACATTGGCATGCCACAATTTCCAGCAATGATTGCCTAAGCCGCTTTTTGAAATTGTTTTCCCGTCCTTGTCTTTTTTGTATCGGCTGTATTTTTTTATTGAAGGAATCAATTGATTGGGGTCGTTTTCAAAATCATACACCTGTGCAGTTTTAAATCTTACCTGATCTACCCCAATTTCTTTACCTAATTTTTTTATTTCCTCTATCTGATGTTCATTGGGTTTTACTACTAAAAATTGAAAAAATACAAATGGTGTTTTGCTATTCAATGCTTTTTTCCATTTTACAATATTCTTTGCGCCTTCAATTACTTTTTCCAGATTTCCTCCTACTCTGTATGATTGATAAACATCCTGCGTTGTGCCGTCAATACTGATAATCAATCGGTCTAAACCGCTTTCTACAGTTGCTTTTGCTTTGGCATCGGTGAGATAATGTGCGTTTGTGCTTGTGGCAGTATAAATGCCTTTGTTGTGTGCATACTGTACCATCTTTAAAAAATCGGGATTCAAATAGGGTTCTCCTTGAAAATAAAAAATCAGGTACAATAATTCTTTGTAAATATCATCGATAGTTTGTTCAAAAAATGATTTTTCCAGCATGCCCGTTGGTCTGGTAAACTCTCTCAAGCCACTCGGGCATTCAGGACACCTTAGATTGCAACTAGTGGTTGGTTCAAATGAAATAGAAATAGGATAACCCCATTGAACCGGCTTACCTGAAATTTTACTGAGTTGATAACTCAGCCACACAATTCCTGCATTCCAGGTACGGCGGAATGTAAATTTTGAAATTAGATTAAGACTGTCATTTAAATTGAAGTACGGCATAATGCAGTTGTAAAAATAGGCGATAATTTTTTATGGTAATTTAGTTTAAAAGTTGGGGTTTTATGGTTTTTCGTTGAAGAGGTTCCGGAAGTTTATAAGGGATGAAGAAGTTGAAAAATAAATAAATGAATTTTAACCGGATAAATTAAGCCAACTTGTTAAATTGAAAGTTCAAAAATTTAATAATTTTAATTCTTTTTTTTGGAATTTATATTTCATCCCGCTTTCATCAAAAATATTCAATCTTTGTACCATGAAAATTTTATTTTCTTGTTTGTTTTTGTTGATTGCAGAGTTACATGCACAAGAAAATCAGTGCAAGCAAAATTTTATTGATATAGCTGCATTGGAACAGAAACGATTTGCTTCTTCCAATAATGATCTAACCAAAACATTTGCATCATCTAATTTCTCTATTTATTACAGTCGTTGTGTTTGGAAGGTAGATCCAGCGGTAAGGTACATTGAAGGGAAGGTGACGTCTTACATTACGGCTTCTGCTTCAACCAATTCGATCACTTTTGATTTAACCAATAGTTTAGTAGTAGATAGCATATTATTCAGAAATCAGAAAATCGGATTTACACAAAACGCCAATTCAACACTTGATCTACAACTTTCTGCTACATTAAATGCCAATCAAAAAGATTCAGTAACTATTTGCTACAAAGGCATTCCGGGCAATACAGGCTTTGGCTCATTTATACAGACTACACATAACAATACGCCTGTAATATGGACACTCAGTGAGCCTTATGGTGCAAGGGATTGGTGGCCTTGTCGCAACGGATTGGATGATAAAGTAGACAGCATTGATGTTTTTATTGTTCACCCTACTCAATACAAGGCTACATCTAATGGTTTGTTGCAAAGTGAAATTACAGCAGGAGCAACAACAACCACTTTTTTTAAACATCGATATCCCATCGCATCTTATTTAGTTTGTTTTTCGGTAACTAACTTTTCTGTTTTCACAAATTCGGTTCAATTGGGTAATGTTAATTTGCCAGTAGTGACTTATGTGTATCCCGAAAGCATCAACGATTTTCAACCATTCACTTACAAAGTTTTAGATGCAATGCAGTTGTTTCACAACACGTTTGCACCTTATCCTTTTATCAAAGAAAAATATGGTCATACACAGTTTGGATGGGGTGGAGGAATGGAACATCAAACCAATACTTTTTTAATCAATACCGATGCCAATTTAATGGCGCATGAATTGGGTCATCAGTGGTTTGGTAATAAAATCACTTGCGGCAGTTGGCAAGACATTTGGTTAAATGAAAGCTTTGCAACTTTTTGTGCTAATTATTATGCAGAAAAGTTTGATACAAGCTTTTTTCAATTGATACTCACCAACCATTTGGCTCAAATTACCTCCTTGCCCGATGGCTCTGTAATTGTAGATGACACAACAAGTGTAAACAGAATTTTCAACAGCAGATTGAGTTATAACAAAGGAGCTTATGTTTTGCGAATGTTACGTTTTACGTTGGGTGACAGCCTTTTTTTCAGAGGAATTCGTCAATATCAAAATGATCCTGTTTTGCAATATTCTTTTGCCCGAACTGCAGATTTTAAAAGGAATATGGAACAAGCTAGCGGAAAAGATTTGACTTATTTTTTTGATCAATGGATTACAGGACAAGGTTACCCAAGCTTTCAAATTCAATGGCGTCAAAATAAAAATAATTGGGCTAACATAAAAGTGTATGAAACTACTTCTCATAGCTCTGTTCCGTTTTTTAAAACCCCGTTGACCCTTACTTTTAAAAATGCATCACAACAAAAAAGAATTGTAATTCAAGTTAATTCAAATGGCGCTGAAACATGGGCTGATATTGGGTTTGCTGCAGATACCGTTTTAATAGACACAGAAAAACAGTTAATCAGTAAAAACAATACTTCAACCAAAATAAAAAGTTCAAATACGACTATCAACGAAATAAAATTATATCCCAATCCGGTTCACGATAATTTATATATTAGTTTAAAAAATCCTTCAGATAAAAAGTTGACTGTTCAAATTTATAACTCAGTTGCACAATTGGTTGCTCAACAACAATTTGATACAATAGGTCAGGATGAGTTGTTGCAATTAGCTTTCAGCCCCTTTCCTAAGGGTAATTATATAGTAAAAGTCAATGGAGGAAACAGCACTTTGCTGATAACGAAAATTGTGAAATAATCTGTAGTCTTATCCAAATTTTCAATTGAAAAATTGTTTTGGGGGACTTTGTAACTCCATTAGTGAATTAACAATATATTATTAAACCTTTAGCATTTATTTTAATTATTATGCCCCAAGTTTGCATTGTGATTCTAACGAAGCAAATAGGTGGTTTTGAAGGGTTTTGCTTTAGGAATTTATTAAGAAATAAACATATTCTTGGCATCGTTATTGAAACACATAAAGCGTAATAATAAATATTCAACTTTTTCTCATAAGCAGTTAGTTTTGGTTGCGGTCCTGGTTTCCACTAGGACCAATTTTTTTATGTAAGCTTCCGCTTAAACCAAATAAAAGCCAAAATACTTCCGATTGTATCTGCAACAATATCCCAAATATCAAACGAACGATTAGGGATATATTCTCTTTGAATAAACTCAATGGAAATGCCATAACCAATGGCTAGTGAAGAAATAACTATAAAAATTTTTATTTTGCTGTAGCTCGATTTATCGAAACTAAGAATTGGATACATAAACAACCCACACAATCCGAAGAAAAGTGTTGCATGCACCCATTTATCTACTTGTAAAGTGTCAAACCAATCATTGTCGGGAAGGGCAGAGCCGGGTAACGTAAACAGCCATAGCGTAACAAGTAAATACAAAAAAGCTAGCCCAAAACGTACATGTTTTTTCAAAATAAATGAGTTAAAAGTGGAAGCTTTCATTTAGTGTACTTTCAATAAAACGGTATGAAATAGTTGTTGCCATTTCTTAAAGAATACAAATGAAGCTTCTAAAAACAAATAGTCTTATTGCTGATCGAAACAATAAGACTATTTATCAATAACCGAAACCTATCTGTTACTTAGAGTATTATTAGCCAACAATCGCTGCATAAGCTTCACTACTTAACAACTCTTCAACATCTGCAGGGTTTACAACTGTCATTTTTATCATCCAGCCTTCACCATAAGGGTCATTGTTTACCAATTCAGGTGCTTTTTCTAAAGTAGTATTAACTTCAGTAATTGTTCCGGCAACCGGCAAAAACAAATCACTCACTGTTTTAACAGCTTCCACCGTTCCAAAAACTTCTTCGGCATGCAATGTTTTGCCAACTGTATTTACATCTACGTAAACAATATCTCCTAATTCGCCTTGGGCAAATTCAGTAATACCAATTGTTGCAACATTGCCTTCAAGGCTTATCCATTCGTGGTCTTTTGTGTAGCGTAGGTTTGCAGGAAAATTCATGATTGTATTTTTTTTTGTTTGAAAATTAAAATTAATTTAAAAGTCGGATTTTCATCCTAATATCTTTTTTGGGTCTGTCACCAGGTTGTGTTGGAGCATTTGCAATAGCATCTAAAACATTTAATCCGCTAATTACCTCTCCAAATACCGTGTAGTTTTGATCAAGAAAAGGAGTACCACCAATTCTTTGGTAAATTTCTTTTTGTGCTGCTGTATAATTATAGCTATTGGGATTTGCTTTAATTCTTTGTTCTACTGTTTGTCTTAGTTGCGCAGTATCAATTTTTTTTCCTTGAACAATATAAAACTGACAATTACTGCTCGCTTTTTCAGGGTTGCCATCTCTTGCTGCAGCCAATGCACCTTTCTTGTGAAAGAAATTTTGCTTAAATTCTGCTGGAATTCTTTCGCCTGGTGCAGAACC
>CANGTN010000006.1 GCA_947456805.1 Chitinophagaceae bacterium
CTGGTTTGTATTACCTGCTGATTTTGGTAAACTTGTAACAAGACCATGGACTATTATTTCTTACATGTTTTCAACGTATAGCGTTTGGATGCTGATCAGCAACATGCTTTGGTTATGGGCTTTCGGGTATATTTTGCAAGACCTTGCTGGTAATAAAAAAATATTACCGGTTTATTTGTATGGAGGATTTGTAGGTGCATTGGTTTTTATTGGCAGTATTCATTTAATTCCATACTTACATAAGCCGGAACTTCTTAATTCATCCTTTATTGGAGGTGGTGCTGCGGTTATGGCAATAGCTGTTGCAACCTCAACACTTGCGCCGGACTACAGAATTTTTCCATTTATTAACGGAGGAATTCCATTATGGATAGTTACGGTAATTTTTGTAGCAATTGATTTTGCTAGTGTTTCAGGGAACAATGGTGCAATTGCATTGGCACATTTATCAGGTGGTGCAATTGGATATGTATTTATGAAACAATCAGCTAAAGGAAATGACTGGGGCGAATGGATGTATTCATTTGCAAACTGGTTGAATGATTTATTTCACCCTGAAAAGAAAATAAAATCGAAAAAAGAACAGCATTTTTATAAAACAGATAGACCTCCCTTTACCAAAAAACAAAATTTTACACAACAAAAGTTAGATGCTGTTCTGGATAAAATAAATACAAAAGGCTATGATATGCTTACATCAGAAGAAAAAGATTTTTTAATTAATGTAAGTAAAGAAGAACTATAGCTGTTATGGCTGTTTATCAAAAAAAATGAAACAAATAATTTTCATCTTAGGAAATATTTTTGCAGTCTTGTATGGGTTATCATGTTTAACACCGTTTATTCATCCAAAATATTTTTGCGGGTTTACTTTTTTGGCTTTATTATTTCCATTTTTATTTGTCGGAATGTTGTTATGGCTGTTGATTGTTTTTGTATTCTACCGAAATAAAATTTGGATTTACATTTTGCTATTATTCTTGGGCTGTAAAAATATTTTTTCTGTTTTTTCTTTTCATTCCAAACAAACATTTACAGAAGTCAAACAAAACAATAGCATTCGTTTACTTTCTTGGAATGTAAAAGATTTTATAGATTCACAAATTACTTCTGACACACCGGGAAATCCAAGAAGGGAAATCATCAATTTCATTAAAAATTCAAATGCAGATATTTTGTGTATTCAAGACTACAGTGAATTTAAAGGACCTGGTCTTTATTCTTCAATGATAGATATTAAAAATGCAGGAAATTTTAGAGAACTTTATTTTAGTATAGATTTTGAGAAACAATATTTTTATGGATTACATCAATACGGTACAACAATTTTCTCTAAGTTTCCAATTATCCATTCGGGTATTATAAGTTATAGTCCAATTAAAATGAAAGAATCATTGGCTTTTGCAGATTTGAAAATTGGCAATGATACTGTAAGGGTTTTTAATACACATCTTCAATCGATGAATTTAAATTTTGATGCTACAAAAGAAACTGCGGATGGCTTAGTAACTTATGAATTTACATTTTTAAGCACCCATCCTACAAAATGGGAACGAATAAAATATTATGATGAAAGGCATGCAAATCAGGCAGTATATATCAAATCTGTTTTGGATACTACTAAATATTCATTTGTTTTTTGTGCAGATTTAAACAGTGTTCCGTCGAGTTACGTGTACCATACTTTACAAAAGGGATTAACCGATGCTTTTATTGCCAAAGGTTCAGGATTAGGTCAAACATATGAAAGCATTTCACCAACACTAAGAATTGATGTAGTGTTGATGAGTAAATCATTAATGCCTGTTCAATACAGTTCTCCACAATTACACTACTCCGATCATTTCCCAATTGTTACAGATATACAGTTGAAGCAGTAATTTTATTACATTTATAGCATGGGAAAACCAATTATCAGACGTGCCTTTAAAACTGTAATGATTATTGTAAATGCAATTATCATCCTGTTTTATTTAATGGCATGTTTGTCTGGTTATCTTAACCCAAGCAATTGGTGGTTAATAAGTTTGATTGGCTTAACATTTCCGTATTTAATAATCACACTTTTGTTATTTGTAATCTTCTGGCTTATTGCAAAGCCAAAGTTAGCTTGGGTTTCATTAATAGTGCTATTAGTAGGGTGGAAACAGTTCTCTGTTTATTTTGCAACAAAAAGTACTCCACTTTTCAGCATGTCTAAATCAAATCGTAGTATCAGGATTGTAGATTGGAACGTGCAAAGCTTTAATGGTTTAGCCAGAAGTAAATCTGCCAAAAAACTAATTCGAACCGACATCGAAAATGCTATCAATAATTATCAGCCTGATGTTGTTTGTTTACAAGAGTTTAATACCTCTGGTAACAATAGTGATGAATCAGATAACATTGCATTATTTTCTAAAAACTTTCCCTACCATTTTTTTTCAGAAGATTATCAGAGAGTAAAAGGAAAGTATAAAAGTGGTTGTATTATTTTTTCCAAAATTCCCATCATTGCCACAGGTAAAATAAAATTTCCGGTAGCGGAAAGTTTAATTTATATAGACGTTTTAAAGGACTCTGACACTATTAGGATTTATAATACACATCTTCAATCATTCAAATTTAAAAAAGAAGATTATGATGGAATAGATAATTTGGGCAATACCAACGATGAAGCAATTGTTGCATCAAAAAATGTTGTAAAAAAAATGAAGCTGGCATTTACCCGACGTAGCAAACAAGTTGAATTGGTAAAAGAAAGTATCAATCAATCGCCCTATCCAAATATTCTTTGCGGCGATTTTAATGATGTGCCTTACAGCTATACTTATTTTATGCTGAAAGAGAACAGAAAAGATGCATTTTTAGAAAAACAATTTGGCATCGGCAAAACCTTTATAGGCTTGGCTTACAGCCTACGAATAGATTATATTTTACCTGATAATCATTTCAACGTTCAGCAGTTTGATTTGATAGATGAAAATCTGAGTGATCATCTGATGCTTGTATCCGATCTGGTATTAATTCCATCCGATAAATAAATTTTTTCAAAATACCAGGTTGCTTATCTTCGATACTGATGAAAAACTACATTACATATCAATATAATTGCTGTTGTTGATTTAGCTATGTTCTACTTTTGCTGCCAAATGGCATTTTTTAGTTTTCATTTTTTATTTCAAATTATTCAATCATGTCGCTTAAAGTTTATAATTCATTAACCAGAACGAAAGAAGATTTTATTCCGTTAACTGCAGGCCATGTGGGTATGTATGTTTGTGGTCCAACAGTAAGTGGCGAAAGCCATTTAGGACATGCAAGACCTTATATTACGTTTGATATTATTCATCGTTATTTTTTATACCTAGGGTATAAAGTTCGTTACGTTCGCAATATTACTGATGCCGGACATTTTGAAGAAGAAGGAAGACAAGCCGAAGATAAAATAAGTTCAAAAGCATTATTAGAAAGATTAGAACCTATGGAATTGGTTCAAAAATATACCAATCTTTTTCATTGGGCAATGAATGAATTTAATACTATTCCACCAAGCATCGAACCTACTGCAACCGGACATATTGTAGAACAAATTGTAATGATTGAAAAAATTATTGCAGACGGTTATGCATATGTAGTAAATGGGTCTGTGTATTTTGATGTGAACAAATACAATGATGATTTTTTACCAAAGGGATTGCCTTATGGAATGCTTAGCGGAAGAAATCTGGAAGATCAGTTAGATACAACAAGAACATTAGACAATCAGGATGAAAAAAGAAATAAAGCAGATTTTGCTTTATGGAAAAATGCACCACCCGAACACATCATGCGCTGGAAAAGCCCATGGGGCGAGGGCTTCCCAGGTTGGCATATAGAATGTAGTGCAATGGCAACAAAATATTTGGGTGGAAAATTTGACATTCATGGAGGTGGTATGGACTTACAATTTCCTCATCACGAATGTGAAATTGCACAAAGTGCTGTATGCAACCATACTGCACCAGCTAATTACTGGCTGCACAATAATATGATTACAATTGATGGAAGAAAGATGGGCAAGAGCTACAACAACGTTATTAAATTAACGGAGTTATTCAGCGGAAGTCATGAAATTCTAGAACAGCCATATCATCCAATGACAATTCGTTTTTTCATACTTCAATCGCATTACAGAAGTACATTGGATTTTAGTAATGAAGCTTTACAAGGAAGTGAAAAAGCATTGAAAAGATTGTGGGAAGCGTATGAAAATTTACAAAAATTAGAAATAGGAAATTGGCAAGCAACAGATATTGAATTGAATGAAAAAGTAAATGCTTTGGTTGCAGATTTTGGTGTATTTATGGACGATGATTTCAGCACAGCAAGAGTAATTGCAAACATGTTTGAAATTGCTCCGATAATCAATTCTTTAAAACACAAACAAATACCTGTCGAAAGTATCAGCAGTGATACAATTGCTTTGCTCCAACAACAGTTTAAAGTGTATTTGGAAGATGTTTTTGGATTGAAAATTCAGCAGGAAAGCAGTAATAAGCTGGAAGGTGTTTTACAAGTATTGATTGATTTGAGAAGTAAAGCAAAAGCTAACAAAGATTTTCTTACAAGTGATACTATTCGCAAAGAATTACTCAGCTTAGGCATTCAGTTGAAAGATGAAAAAGATGGCAGTGTGAGTTACAGTTTTATTTAGTTACAGCAGTCACAACTTCTTTATCCAAAGGCGAAGTGCTTGTTGCAAATACATGTGTCAAAATACCATTTTCATTCACTAAAAATTTGGTGAAATTCCATTTAGGTGGAGTATTATTCCATCCGTTTAAATTGCTGTTGGTTAGCCATTTGAACGCTTCATTTTGTGCATTATTTTTTATTACAATACTTTTTTGCATGATTGGAAAACTAACGCCATAATTTATTTTACAGAACTCCGCAATATCAGCATCTGTACCTTTTTCCTGCTGCTTAAAATCATTGGCAGGAAAAGCAAGAATAATAAGCTTTTCCTTGTGTTGCTGGTACAATTTTTCCAACTCAGCATATTGAGCTGTAAAGCCACAATCACTTGCAGTATTGACCAACATAATTTTCTTGCCTTTGTATTGTACCAAAGAAAAACGTTTGCCCGAATTATCTGTAACAGTTAATGCGTACAAAGATTGCGATGGAGCTGCATTATTTACATTTTCCAATACTGCATTTTTTTTATTTGCTAGATGGCTGCCCCACATGATTACAGCATAGAAATTTTTTAAAACAGATTGCTTTAAAGTCATGTTTTTTTGTTTTAGAAAGAACAATGCAACAGCTACAGTAAGACCGGTAATAATTACTTTTTTAATCCATTTATTTTTTAGCATAGCGCTGTATTCGTTGTTACTTAAAATGTAAAAATATTCATTAACGTAACAACAGTTTTATCCACTTTAATTTGTTTTTGAAAGGAGGATATTTTATTGCAGGATCCATCCATGTGGGTGTTTTCATTACCGGCTTGGCATGCGTAAATGTGTAAAAACTTTGTTTGCCATGATAACTACCAATGCCACTATTTCCAATGCCTCCAAAGTGTAAATTGTCATTTGCAAAATGATAAACAGTATTGTTAATGCAACCTCCGCCAAATGGAATTGTTTGCAACCAGTTCTCTTCTTTTTCAATTGAAGAAGTAAAAACATAAAACGATAACGGGTTGGGATTTTTGTTAATTAACTCAACAGCTTCGGCTTTTGTATTGAAGGTAAAAACAGGTAAAACCGGACCAAAAATTTCTTCCATCATAACAGCACTATTGATATTTACATTGTCTAAAATTGTAGGTTCAATAAACAAACTTTCTTTGTTGTATTTACCACCATATATAATAGTTCCCTGCTGTAAATAACTTACTAATGTTTCAAATCTTTTTGTATTGATGATTCTTCCGTAGTCTTCGCTTGTTGCAGCTTCATTTGTATAAAACGTTGCAATACTTTCTTTTAAAAAATCTAAAAACCGATCTTTTACCGATTCATGAATCAATAAATAATCAGGTGCAATACATGTTTGACCTGCGTTTAAAAATTTACCAATAGCAATTCTTTTTGCAGCAACTTTAAGGTTGGCATCGGCTTCAATGACACATGGACTTTTACCGCCAAGTTCCAACGTTACAGGCACCAAATCTTTTGCTGCCAATTGATACACGGCTTTCCCTACAGCAATACTGCCCGTGAAAAAAACATGATCAAACCTAAATTCATTCATCAGTTCTGGCACAACGACTGCACCATCACCTGTTACCACTCGAATATAGTTTGTATCAAAAATTTCATGAATAATTTTTTCTGTTATGGCAGTTGTCGCCGGTGTATATTCACTTGGTTTTAACACTACACAATTGCCACCTGCAATAGCACCTGCGAGTGTTGTAAATAATAATTGAAAAGGATAATTCCACGGAGAAATAATTAATACAACACCTAGCGGGTCGTAATATATTTTACTCTTGCTTGGTAAATTCATCAAATTGGTAGCAACTGATTTTGGCTGCATCCATTTTTTTAAATCTTTCAGCATCAAACGAATCTCGGTTAATACCATACCCGTTTCTGTAATATACGCTTCGGCTTTGCTTTTGCCCAAATCCTGGTACAGTGCTTCGCTAATTTCAGATTCATATTTTTTGATGGTGCTCTGTAAAAGTGACAATTGTTGTTTTCTGAACTCATAACTTTTGGTTGCACCTGAGTTAAAATAATTTTTGATGGCTTGCATAATTTCAAAGTTAATATCGAATTATTTTTTGTAAGAATTTATTTCAGAAAAATCTAACAACTTATAAAAAATTACTTCAAATCGGTATTTTTTTTGTTACCTGATTTTTCTCAAAAATCACCCCATCAAACTTCCCGCACACAAGCACCACCAATCTAAATTATTTCCTGCATGTGCTGAAATTGCTTGCAGAGGTTGAGTTAAAATTTCTTTTTTCAAAATGCCGTTTGCTACTAGTTTTTGTTTTGCTGCTTGAGTAAAGGCTAATGCTTCCGCGTATTGCATCCATTGTGCTTGCGGTGGCTCAAAACCAATTTTATCTGTTCGCCAAACAATGGATGAAGGCAATACATTGTTCATGCTCAATCGCAATAAATGTTTCCTAAAGCCATTTTGTATTTTCATTGAGGCAGGCAGAGAAAAAATAAATGTTATCAGTTCATGACTTAAAAATGGTAGCCTTACTTCTCTTCCATGAGCCATACTATTTCTATCTGCATAACGCAATAAATCTTCTAAGCCCAATTGCATGGTATCAAAATATAAAATATCATTCAGCTTTTCTACAGTGGGTTTATAGATTGTTTTTTTATCAGAAAAAACCTCAATAAAATCTCTTTGTAAGAAGGGATGATGTTGCTGCTTTTGCCAAACACTTTTTTCTAATTGCTTGCTGGATATAGCTGGCAATAATGCTGCTGCATAATTTTTAATTCCCCACGGAACATTTGCTCCATGTTGGTTGGTTTGCTTTATTTCAGAACGAAGTGTTGTAAACTTTTTTTCAGCAATTAATTCTTGCCAGTACCAATGATAATATTTTGCATACCCTGCTAATGTTTCATCTGCTCCTTGTCCATCTAATAAAACTGTTACCCCATGCTGCTTTGCCAATTCGTACACTTTGTATTGGGCATAAATACTGCTTGATTGAAATGGCTCTTCCTGATGGTACAATAACTTCTCAAAATCATCAATAAAATCAATCGCTGTAGGCGAAGTTGTTACATTTTCAATACCAAATTTTGCTGCTACTTCGCGAATGTATTTTGATTCGTCTTTTTCAAAACCCGGAAAAGTGGTAGAGAAAGTTTTGAGTTCTGAATTTGAATTATTTAGTTTTGAAATAATCGCTACAATGCTTGAACTGTCTAATCCTCCGCTTAATGAAGTGCCAACAGATATATCACTTCTTAATCTTCTGCTAACAGATTGTTGTAATAGTTCCACAAACTTTTCTTGTATTTCATGAATGTTTGTTAAAGCTGTTTTTGATTCTTTATCAATATCCCAATACCTTTCTACACTTAGTTTTTTTGTAGTGGGTGAATAATATAAATATGATGCTACCGGTAATTTTAAAATATTGTTATAAAATGTAGTTTCTCCAGATGTTGGATTACTTACAAAACCATGTGATAAATAATTTAATAGTTGGGTATTATTGATAGACTTGTCAATACCATTTGCCCATAACGCTTTCATTTCACTGGCAAAAACAAATTGTTCATTATCAATAAAATAATAAAATGGTTTTTCACCAAAACGATCTCTTGCTGCGAATAATTGATGTGTTTGATTGTCCCAAATAGCAAACGCAAACATACCGTCAAAGTATTGTAAACATTGATGTTGATAATAATCGTATGCTGCTAGTATTACTTCTGTATCAGATGCTGATTTAAACTTGTACCCTTGTTGTTGTAAGGTTATCTTAAGTTCTAAGTAATTATAAATTTCACCATTATACGTGATTGTGTAACGACCTAAATAATGCATAGGTTGTGCTGCATCATTGCTTAAGTCAATTACAGATAATCTTCTGTGTGCAAAGCCAACTTGTTGTTGTTCATTGATAAAAAATCCTTCTCCATCCGGACCACGATGTTGCAATGCATTTGCCATCAGCTGCAACTTGTATTGTTGTACTAATGACGGGTTATTGGAAACAATGCCTGCAATGCCGCACATGTTTTTGTTTTAGGATTTTTAAAATCGAAGAAGTTACATCTTATCTGTCTTACAAGCCAATTGGCAATGTTGCTTTTACATCATCCCATAATATCAGCAAGTTTGCTCCTGTTTTTGTTTCTTCAAAATACAATGTCAGTGATTCAATTGTTTCAGTATTTTTTTCAATTGCAATATCTGTACGCAACAAGTCTTTTTTACTGTCGTAAATAAAACTGCCCCAGGCAAAATTGTCTTTGTTTAAAATGATGGTCCATTTGTTCGCTTGAGGAATACAATACAAGGTATATCTGCCTTTGAGAACTGGTTTTCCTGCAATTTTTATATTTTTAAAAAACTCAATTTCTGTTGCTTCATTAGCACCCATACGCCACACTTCATTGTATTTGATGATGCCATCAAAAATGACACGATTACTTTTTTGCGGACGACCATAAATGATTCTCGCAGTTAATGAAATATCTTTCATTTTCCCATTCATTTTTAATAATGGAAAATCTTTTGGCCAATAGCTCATATCCATTGGACTTTTATCTAGTTCAGTTGGCTTTTGTTGTGCAATAATTATAGTGCAAAATAAAATGGCGTAAGAAAATAAAATGATTTTTTTCATATCATGATTTGTGTATGCGAATATAATCTGTGTTAATGTTTATTAATAAAATTTACAATAGTTTTTGCAAATTCCTGATTCAATGCTAAAGAAGGGTCGATATATGTTTTTCTGTTTTTGTCCGCACAATCAGCATTTGTACTTTTTAAGGTGTGCGTCATAAAATCAATCACCTTTATCTTACTTTTAGGATTCGCTTCATGAAGTTGGGTTGCTTGTTCTGTTTTCACTTGAACATCACAAGTGCCCTGAATGATAAGTACAGGAATAGCTAACTTTTTTATTTCAACTGCCGGATTGTATTGCAACCAAGAAATCATATAGGGTTGTACACTTGGTCTGAACAAACTGTATAAATATTTTGGAACACTATCAACTATTTTTTTTTGATGAAGTTGTTCCATAATGGTTTTCACTTCTTCTCTTATTTTTTCTGGTTGTGTTTTTACTTGTTCATTGATAATTACATCAATTGATTGTGCTGCGCCGCTGATAGAAATATAACCTGATGCAGAAACGCTTTGTGCAGCAACCATTCCAATCAGTGAACCTTCGCTATGCCCTGCAAAATATATTTTTTTATAGCCAAGGCTATCTTTTGCATAATTGAAAATAGTAACTGCATCACTGATGAAATCTTCAAATGTCATTTTGCTTTCATCCATTACCAATAATTTGCTTTTTGCAATGCCTCTTTTATCATAACGAATGCTTGCAATATTTGCCTTGTTAAAAGTATCTGCTAATAGTTGATATGAATTACATTTTACTCCCAAAGGGTTATTACCGTTTCTGTCTGTTGGCCCGGAGCCTGCAATGATGATGACTAATTTTTTTGATTTTTCAGGTTGATTGAAAGTGCCTTCAATATTACCGCCTTTGATTGCGATAGTGATATTTCTTTCTTGTGCATGTATGAAAAGCGAAGTGGCTAATAGCAAAACGCAAAATAGTTTTTTCATAACCAACTAATTATTTGAAAGAAAATTTTCGATAGTTGTAAATGCTGCCTCTTGTTTTAAATCAGTAATTAAACGATATAATCTTTCTTGCAAACCCTTACCACACAATCGTTTCATGTAATTAGGCAAATTGTAATGATTGATTTCAGTAAACTCCCACGGATGAAAATACAAGCAGATGTATCCATCTTTTTTCAATGTTTGTAAAGCTAATTTTTTAAACAAACTGTAAGGATAATTTTTAAATCCCAACCAAAATAAAGGTAATCGCAAATTGGGCGAAACACTTGCCGGCAAACGCATCATGCCTTTGTCTACATATTTTGTACGGGGTAAATGAAAGTTGTTGTATCTGCCGGGCACCCATGTAGGATTGATAGATGAATCATATCTGTAGCCTGCTTTTATTACTTCTTCCATGGCTACGTAACGCATACGGGGCATACGCAAGCCTATTACTTTTTTCCCGGAAATTTTTTCTAAAGTAATTTTTGATTGCAACAAATCTTCATTCTTAAAAGCAGTATGATAAAAAGTATGAGAAGCTATTTCATGATGCTTGCCAAGTTGTTGTATTGCTTCAGGAAAATGCAATGCAAAATTTGCAGTGGTAAATAACGTAGTTGCAATTTGATGTTCATTTAAAATTGGCAACAATGCATCAAGACCTTCTTTGCCTTTTTGCATTTGTTCATTTGCATCAATAATGTAGTTGTATTCTAAAGGAATATCAAATTCTTCCACATCAAAACTCATCAACACCAATGGGTTCATGATAAATTACTTTCTTTAATGACGTAATGCGGTCTCTGCTTGCTTTGTATAAATAATTTGCCTAAGTACATTCCAATAATTCCCAAAATCATTAATTGTAAGCCACCAAAAAATGCAATCGTTACAATTACAGAAGCCCAGCCATTAATGGCATGTCCAAAGAATAATGCATAGATGGTGTAGGGTATATATAGTAAAGAAAGTATGGAGAATGTGAATCCTAAATAAATAGCAATGCTCAATGGTTTGATACTAAAAGACGTAATGCCACGAAGTGCAAACTGCATCATTTTTTTATACGTGTATTTACTTTCTCCAAACTTGCGTTCTGCGGGTTCATATTCAATTCCCACTTGTGTAAAGCCAATCCATTTTACCAGTCCTCGCCAAAACAAATCCATTTCATTAAAGGTTCTGCAAATATTCACCACACGCTTGTCCATTAATCTAAAGTCTGCAGTACCGGCTTCTAATTCAATATCCGAAAGTCTGTTCATAAGGTTGTAAAACATATTGCTTGTTTTACGTTTCATCATTGGTATTTCCTGATGATCTTTTCTAATGGTATAAACAATATCATTGCCAGCTTCCCAATGTTTAATCAATTCAGGAATTAACTCTGGCGGATGTTGCAAATCACCATCCATACTTATAACAGCATCAGCATCACTTAAATCCAATCCAGCTTTTAGTGCATTTTGGTGACCGAAATTTCTTGATAAAGAAATATAAAAAACTTTATTATTGAGCAGGGCTGTTTCTTTTAAAGTTTCTATTGTGCCATCGTTGCTTCCATCGTCAACAAATGTGATTGAATAATCGTAAAGCAATGTGTTCATTACATTGCAAAGAGCATCAGCCATTAAAGTGATATTTCCTTTCTCGTTGCAAACGGGTATTACAATGGCAATTTTTTTACTCATAGTGATGCTTACCTGTTTTTATTTGTTGACGATATTTTAAAATTCAACATAGTATAAACACAAATACAATGCAATAGTTTAAGCGAAAATAGAACAATTCAAGGCTTTTAAATACGATATATTGAAGGTTTAATTTTTTGGTGCGTTAAAAAAATTACATTTGCAACCGAAAAGTGGACTATCAATTAAAACCCAAATTTTAACGAATACCAATACCAATTATTATGAGTAAAGGACCAGTATCACAGTTTATTGAACATCATTATCGTCATTTCAATGCTGCGGCATTGGTAGATGCAGCGAAAGGTTATGAAACACATTTATTAGAAGGTGGAAAAATGATGGTAACCCTTGCTGGTGCGATGAGTACAGCAGAATTGGGCATTTCTTTTGCCGAAATGATTCGTCAGGGTAAAGTAGATATTATTAGTTGTACGGGTGCTAACCTAGAGGAAGATGTGATGAACTTAGTAGCACATACACATTATAAGCGTGTGCCTAATTACCGTGATTTAACGCCACAAGACGAGTGGGATTTATTGGAGAATCATTACAACCGTGTTACAGATACTTGTATTCCCGAAGAAGAAGCATTCAGAAGATTACAAAAGCATTTGGTACAACAATGGAAAGATGCTGAAGCAAATGGAGAAAGATATTTTCCGCATGAATTTTTGTACAAAGCAGTGTTGAGTGGTGACTTAAAACAGTATTATGAAATAGATCCTAAAAACAGCTGGATTGTAGCTGCTGCCGAAAAAAATATTCCAATTGTAGTGCCGGGTTGGGAAGACAGCACAACGGGTAATATTTTTGCGAGTTATGTAATAAAAGGCGAATTGAAAGCAAGCACTGTTAAAAGTGGTATTGAATACATGGTTTGGCTTACAGAATGGTACAGAGCCAACAGTGGCGGTAAAGGTGTTGGGTTTTTTCAGATTGGTGGTGGTATTGCCGGAGATTTTCCCATTTGCGTAGTGCCAATGATGTACCAGGATTTAGAATGGCATGATGTTCCTTTCTGGAGTTATTTCTGTCAAATCAGCGACAGCACTACTTCTTACGGTTCTTATTCGGGTGCTGTGCCTAATGAGAAAATTACCTGGGGCAAATTAGATATAGCTACACCAAAGTTTATTGTAGAAAGTGATGCTACGATTGTTGCACCATTGATGTTTGCATGGATTTTGGGCTGGTAATTATTTGTCACCTTGAGTTCATCGATTGGAATTCGTTATTTTACCAATTTTTAAAATTAACACCCAGAAAGTTTTTTTTAGAACTAACATCTGTTAATTTTGAAATAATAAAAATAAATTATGAAAAAAATCTTGTTTTCTTTAGTATTAATCGTTGCTGTATTTGCAACAAATGCACAAACAAAAGTTTCTAAAACTACTGTGGTTGGAAAATGGAGTTTAGCTGCAATGGATATTGATGGTATGTTGTTTTATGATATTGACAAAGATTCATTGGCTCTTGGATCAGCTATTATGACGCAATTGGCTGCAGCAGGGCAAGACAGTGCAGGTGCTGTTGATATGATGAAGGAGCAATTAGGTGCGGTTAAAGATTTGGGTTTTGAATTTTTAGCTGATGGAACCTACAAAGCAAATGGCGGACCACAAGGTTCAGAAGGTGGAACATACGCTATTGATGAATCTACTGAAACTATTACCATGACTAGTAAAAAGTCGGGTGAGAAGAAAGAAATTGTTGCTTCTTTTAAAGATGGAAAATTGATGTTCAATATTCCTGCTGAAGGACCTGGTCCTAAGCAAGTGTTATACTTGAAAGTTTCAAAAGATTAAGACAAATGAATACATTAAAAAAGCTCAACTGATTGAATTGGTTGAGCTTTTTTGTTTTTGGGAGATTTATTTCATCATTAGCTGTATATTTTTTCAATTACATCTTTTAGTTTATCCATCACTACTTTTCTTTTTACGCTGAGTTTTGGTGTCATTTCTCCTGTTTCAACTGTCCATTCGTCGGGTAGTAATTCAATTTTTTTCACTTGCTCTACATGATTGAACAACTGATTGAACTCTGTAACAATTGTATTAAACAGTTCCAACACTTTGGGTTCTTGTATAGAAGCGGTATTGGTAGTAAATGGTATGCCCTCTGTTTTCATCCATTCTTTTAATGCAGGGAAAGAAGGCACAATTAATGCTGCTACAAATTTTTTATCGGCGCCTACAACAATTACTTGCTCAATAAAAGCACTTTCTTTTAATTTGTTTTCTATGGGTTGCGGGGCAACATATTTACCACCACTTGTTTTAAACAATTCTTTTTTACGGTCGGTAATTTTTAAGTATTTATTGTCTACCCAAATGCCAATATCGCCGGTGTATAACCAGCCATCTTTCAGCACTTCGGCAGTTAAATCGGGGCGTTTGTAATAGCCATCCATTACGGTTGGGCCTTTTACCAATATTTCTCCATCTTGGGCAAGCTTTACTTCAATTCCGTTCATTGGTGGCCCTACGGTGCCGTATTTGCTGCCGCCTTTCTCTCTTCTGTTTACAGAAATGACCGGGCTATTTTCTGTAGGCCCGTATCCTTCATACACAGGTATTCCTGCGCCATTGAAAATGCGTAACAATTTTTCCTGACAAGCTGCACCACCGGTAATGATGAAGTTGATATGTCCGCCCAAAGCTTCTTTCCATTTTACAAAAACCAATTTTCGGGCAATTGCCAATTGAAGATTGTAGAAGAAACCACCATCTACCAAATTGTCATATTTTTCAGCCAGGCCTACACTCCAGAAAAATAATTTTCTTTTGATGCCTGAGAGTTCATTGCCTTTCAGCATAATTTTTTCATATACTTTTTCCAACAAACGAGGTACGGTGCTGAAACCATCAGGTTGCACTTCTTTTAAATTATCGCCAATCGTTTCCATATTTTCAGCATAATAAATACTGATGCCACTAAACATATAAATATAGCTTGCAGCTTTTTCAAAAATGTGATTCAGTGGCAAGAAACTCAACACCTTACTTTGCGGATTATCTGCAAAAGGAAAACTTGCTTTGGCAAGAAATACACAGCTTACAATATTGGTATGGCTTAATACCACTCCTTTCGGAACGCCTGTTGTGCCTGATGTGTAGATGATGGTAGCGGTGTGTGATGTAGGAATTCCTTTTTTTATTTCGGCCACTTTTTCTAAAGAGGCTGCATCTGCGAGTTCAATTACTTTGGTATAATGGTCTGCATTTTCTACTTCATCGAACGTGTAAATATTTTGCAGTGACGGAACATTGTGTTTGATACCTTTTACTTTTTCGTACAAAGCTGCATCACCGGTAAAAATAAATTTTACCTGTGCATCATTTAAAATAAATTCCAGTTCCAAAGAATTGGTAGTTGGATAAATTGGTACAAAAACTGCTCCTAATTGCTGTACTGCAAAATCGGCAAACAACCACTCGGGGCGGTTGGCACTGATGATAGCAACTTTATCGCTGCCTTCTGCGGTGCAATCGTTGCAACGAACGCCCAATTTATAAAGTCCTGCAGATAATTTATTTACGGTATCTGCTACTTCGTTTGTACTGTGGTGTTGCCAAATGCCTTTCACTTTTGCATTCAACATATCACTTTTTGGAAATTTGTCCAGTTGGTATTCCAACACATCAAATAATCTGAAATTTGGATAGTCTGCCATACGATTTAAATTAAAATAATACTACAAATACAGTAAAAATTGGTTGTCTACAACCCTATTGTGTATTGGGATGTGGTATAAACAAGCAAATTCGTGTTACAAAATAAACAATTACAACCAAATAATAACTTTTTGGTGTCGATCAATTTATTTTAAAATGCTAATATACAAAGCGTTGAAGCAAGATTTAAGTTTCGATAAACGAAAAAGCAAATAAAACTTACCCTGTAAACTGAAGCAATTGTTTACTTTTGCGTATAATAAAATGTACGATTATGATTAAAACCGGCAATCCAATTATTAGTATTTATACCGAAATGACTCCCAATCCGGAGACAATGAAGTTTGTTGCCAATAAATTATTGTATCCCGGCAAGAGTATAGATTTTGCAGATGAAAGCTATGCACAACCTTCGCCATTGGCAAAAGAGTTGTTTAGTTTTCCGTTTATCAAAAGTGTATTTATTGCAAGCAATTTTATTACACTTACAAAAACTGCTGATACCGATGATTGGCAGGATGTGATACCAACAATCAAACAGTTTTTAAAAGATTATTTAGAAAACAATGGTGTTGTTGTAAATGATGATGAAGTTGCTAAAATAAAACAAGAGGCTAGCAATATTGTAAGTGCAGATGATGATGATATTGTAAAGCGCGTAAAAGAATTATTGGAAAATTATGTAAAGCCTGCGGTTGAAATGGATGGCGGTGCGATACAATTTAAAAGTTACCATGAAGGCACTGTAAATCTCATGTTACAGGGAAGTTGCAGTGGTTGTCCGAGCAGTATGATTACTTTAAAAGCAGGTATTGAAGGAATGATGAAGCGGATGATTCCGGAAGTAAAAGAAGTAGTGGCTGAGGCTGAATAATATTTGAATGATCTATTGAATGTATTTTTGGTAGCTGATGATTTAACGATACTTTAATGATATTTTTTGTTTGAGTTGGGGTTTAAATAATGAGACTTCAGTACTTTCATTTTTGTAAACTTGTAACAAGCAGGAAATCATTCACCAAAAACTAAAAAAGATGAAATACTTTTTACTATTCTTTTTTACGACAGCTGTTTATATAGCAAATGCACAATCACAATTAGTGCCTGATCAAAATCCAAATTATATTGTTAGCCAACAGCATTACA
Source organism: Chitinophagaceae bacterium (assembly GCA_947456805.1). GTDB lineage: Bacteria > Bacteroidota > Bacteroidia > Chitinophagales > Chitinophagaceae > UBA1930. Next base: position 16,811 of record CANGTN010000006.1, read on the forward strand.
CCAGAATTTTAGATTCTTTGGAAATTACTATGAATACTACTATCCAGAACACATACAAAGCTTATGACTGGTATGAAGCTAAGTTGGAAAAAAAACAAAATAGAGTTAATACCCGTTATCAGGCAAGATTAATAAGAGCCCAAAACAGTAATTTTTTATACAATAATGGTTTTAATTTCAACAACAATTGGGATTGGGGTTGCCAACGCTTTTTTCCTTCTATGGCCTACAGAACAGGCAATTGGTGGTTTAGATGGTAGAAAAATTATTTCTGTTATCTAACACGATACACCGTTTCAGTTTCAAGTTTATACAATAAAAAAATACATCACCAAAACATAACCAAATGAAAAAAATCGCCATTCTTTTTCTTGGATTTACTTTAGTACTTGCATCTTGCAGCAATCGTAAAGTATCCCGTATTGATCCTTCTGAAACACCTGATATCAGTGGCAGCTGGAATAATACTGACAGTAGATTAACCGCTGAAGAAATGATTAAACAATCATTGTCTGAAAAATGGTTGTCTAATCATCTGATGGAAAAAAGTAAAAAGCCTGTGGTTATTGTAGGAATGGTAACCAATAAAAGTCATGAACATATTGAAGCGGAAACTTTCATGAACGATTTGGAAAGAAGTTTTATCATGACTGGTAAAGTTGGATTGGTACAAAGCGGTAAAAAGCGTGAACAAATGCGTGCTGAAAAAGCCGATATGCAAACCAATGCATCTGTGAGTACTATGAAAAAATTTGGCTTGGAAAAAGGTGCTGATTATATTTTACAAGGAAGCATCAACTCTATTGTAGATGCCTATAAAAGAAAGAAAACTGTTACTTATCAAATCAATTTAGAATTGACCAATATTGAAACCAATGAAGTGGTTTGGATTGGCGAAAAGAAAATTGCTAAGCTCGTTAAGAATTAATTTAAGCTGAATAATGCGGATAAAAAATTACAGCAAACAGGCATTTATAGTTGGGCTATTGATGCCTGTTTTGTTGTGTAGTTGTGCCAGTTATAATACTAGGGTTGCAGATTATTACAGTAATGTACAAAACGGACAATATGCAAAAGCGCTGCATTTGCTTGAAAAAAATTCATTGCTAAAAAAAGAAAGAAACAAGCTGCTTTACCTTCTTGAAAAAGGAAAATTGTATCACCTAATGCAATCATACGACAGCAGTAATGCATGTTTTAATAATGCTGATTATTTTATAGAAACAACCCGAAAATCTTTGGGAGATGTAAGCAAAAGCTATCTCTTAAATCCAATGATGCAAACCTATTTGGGTGAAAGCTTTGAAAGGCTGATGATTCATTATTACAAAAGTTTGAATTATGTAGCTTTGAATAAAATAGAGGATGCAATAGTTGAAGCAAGAAGAATATCACTTTCTAACAATAGACTATCTGACCAACAAACGAATAAAAACAAATACAACAAAGATGCATTTACAACAAACTTGCAAGGTATGTTGTATGAACTGAATGGCGATATTAATAATGCATTTATTGCATACAGAAATGCAGCTGATATCTATTTAGCCAATGACAATAGTTATTATGGTGTAGCAATACCCAATCAATTAAAACAAGATGTATTAAGAACGGCAAGCCAAATGGGTTTTGACAATGAAGTACAACGATATGAGCGATTGCTGAATACTACATTAAATACTACAAAAACAAATGGCGGTTCATTGATTGTATTTGTTGAAAAAGGAACAGCACCTGTAAAGAAGGAACAAAACTTTACACTTACACAAAATAAAAATGGCATAAATGGATATTATTATTTTGACGAATATGGCAATCAGGTGAATGTGCCATTTGATTATGGATATTATTCAATTAATCGCTACAATAATAACACACTTCAAAACTTTAGAATATTCAGAGTGGCGGTTCCTTATTATGAACTTACATATGCCAATAAAACGCCGATTGGTTTTACAGTTCAACAAAAAACATACACAACAGAAACTGCACAGGATTTTAATACACTCGCTGTAAAGGTTTTAAAAGAGAGGTTCTTAACAGAAATGGCAAATGCAATTGCAAGGCAAATGACAAAGCGATTGACTGAATATGCTACACAAAAAGGCACAGAGTCTGCTTCAAAAAGCAACAGCAAAGAAAAAGATGAAAAGAAAAAAGAACAGAAAGCAAAATCAGATGGAGAAATTGCAGGCTTGGTTATGAACTTAATTAACAATGCTACCGAAAAAGCAGATACCCGCAATTGGCAAAGTTTACCGGCTTATATAGACTACATCAGAATACCATTACAAAAGGGTGAAAACCAAATTTCAATGTTGGGTAATGCACCACAAAGCTTTATTGTTAATGGAAATGGCGGCTTGCAAATAATGAGTATCAAAAAATAAAGTTCAAGAATATTTTATTGCTCAGGTTTATTTCATTTTCCAGGCTTCAATAATTTCTTCGGCGTGTTGTTTACTTTTGGGTTTGTGAAATATTTTTTGAATAATACCTTTTTCATCAATTAAAAATGTAGTGCGTAATAAGCCCATGTATTTTTTTCCGTACATCTGCTTTTCGCCCCAAACCCCATATTTTTCAATGATTTCATTATTTGTATCTGCAATTAAAGTGAAAGGCAGGTTGTGTTTTGTCTGAAATTTTTTGTGTTTGGTTTCATCATCCGGGCTTACACCAATAACTGTAAATCCTTCTTTTTGCAATAAGGCATAATTGTCTCTCAAATTACAAGCTTGTACCGTACAAGTCGGTGTATCATCTTGCGGATAAAAATAAAGGACCACTTTCTGACCTTTAAAATTGGCAAGGGAAATTGTTTTTCCTGCTTCGTTTTTTCCTTTAAATGCCGGGGCTTTCATGCCTTCTGTTAATGTTGCCATTGTATTATTTTTTTGAAGTCTTTTTTCTTTTAATCACTTTACTTTTTTTATGAGTTGTTTTTACGATTGGTAAGCCTTTTGTAAACTCAAATTGTTGTTCACTTGTATTGCCACATTCATCTGTAGCTGAAATTTTTAATTCATGTTTGCCTACAGTGCAATGTTCATCAAAAGTATAGATAAAGTAACTGTTTTTTCTGCTGAACATCAACCATTTACTATCTAACGCTGCGCTGAATTTTTTGATGCCACTATTGTTATCCGTTACTTTTAAAATTATTTGCTGCTCATTATTAAACAACATTTTTTTAGGAAAGTTCACAGGTGTTATTACAGGTGGAATTGTGTCTATAATGACTTCTACATCTCCGAAAGCATCTAATGTTGTATTTGCTACAAGTATTGAACTTGATTTTCCTTTGTTTTTTTCAGTAGGACTTTCTTTTGAAATAATGACTTTTTTAGTTTGTCCGCCAACTGGGTTTTTTACTTTCACCAATAATTTATTTTCATATTTCAATGCAATTGAATCCAATGGAATGCTGATTTGGTAAGGATCTTCGACGGGTATATGATAATCGCCAATGTGTAATAAATTGGAAGCGTATGGAAATCCATTTTTTGTTTCTTGTGTAATTGCAATCAATGCGGTATCAAATAAAGTTGTGGTTTGTTCGCTGCTCCAGACTTTTACATTGGCAATGCTTGCATCAGAATTTATATCAGGATAATAAGTATTGAAATATTTTTTAGTTCCGTATGGAATTTTGCTTTCCGTTTTTTCGTTGTCTATTTCAGGTTGGTATTGCATGAAAAAATGGATATTGGAATTGTTTCCTGTAATGTCTTTTACATCAATTGTTACTGTATGAACTAGTGTATCTTTTAGTTCAATAAAAAAAGGATTGGTAATGAACCTATTTTTTTGCAAGAGCTCATCATACAAAATATTTTTACCAATTTTTGCAATATGTTGAATGCCTTTTTGGGTATGAATTAAAAAAGGGTAATCGATGGATCCATTGATGTAGCTGCTTTTGGCGGTATTGATGGTGTTGAATTCAAATCCGTTTTGAACAATGCTATCTACAGAAATAACAGCACTATAAATACCATAATAATTGGGAGAAATATCTGTCTTGTCATCGGCATTGATACCGAAACTAATTTTATTGCTTCCAATTTTTACAATAGAATCATCGGCAACAAAATCACCGCCTTCTTTATGCAAAGCAATTACATGATTCTTTGTAAAATAACTGCTGTATCTCCTGTCGTACCAATACAAGCCTTTGATTCTTGGTGCAATATGGTCTGCCACATCAAAGCCAAATAAAAGGGGGTTTATGTTTCTGGTGGTATTATCTATATTTTCCCGAATTTCAAAATGCAAATGTGGTCCCCGACTGCCGCCGGTATTACCGCTCCAAGCAATGAATTGACCTTTGTTTACCGGAAATTGATTGGGTAAAAACGTAATGTCTTGTTCCCATTTTTCTGTTTCATATTGTTTGTTTTTTACAAAATGATTCAGGGTATCATAAAAACTATTCAAATGTCCATAAACACTGGTATATCCATTGTTGTGGGTAATATATATTGCCCTGCCGTAGCCGTAATGTTCTATTTTAATTCTGCTAATATAGCCTGCAGCCGCAGCATAAACCGGAAGGTTTTCTTTTTGTTGCGTTCTTAAATCTAGTCCCATATGAAAATGGTCTTTTCGTAAATGCCCAAAATTTCCGGATAACTGAATAGGAATCCCCAAAGGGTTACTGAAAAAGTTTTGTGGGTAGGGGTGATTGGATAAAGATTGGGCTTGTGTAATAGCAATACTAACACAGCAAAAAAGTATATAAACCAATACCAACTTACGCATAATCAAATGTACAAAACGATTTTTGTTGTTTTGATGATCTTATTTTTTTAATTTTTGATGCTGATTGCCAAATAAAATTCTATTCAAAAGTTTACAGAGCTTACATTTGCTCAATTTGTTTTACAGAGGTTCAAGGAGTTGAACTAGTTGGAAGAGTTTAGTGATGTTTAAACTTTTTGTTCAATAAAGTGATACAGTTGAAGGGTGCGACGCAACAGAAGCAAAATAGATATTCTACAGTTGATTAAAAATAATATTATGCCAAAAGACAATTCAATAAAATCGGTTTTAATTGTAGGTTCAGGGCCCATCATTATTGGTCAAGCTTGTGAGTTTGATTACAGTGGTTCACAGGCTGCTAGAAGTTTGCGTGAAGAAGGCATAAAGGTGTATTTAATCAACAGCAATCCTGCTACGATTATGACCGATCCGATGATGGCAGATAAAGTGTATTTATTGCCATTGACCGTAGAAAGTATTGAGCAAATTTTGCAGGAAAATCAAATAGATGCGGTATTACCAACTATGGGCGGACAAACTGCTTTGAACCTTTGCAAAGAAGCTGATGAAATGGGCATTTGGGAGAAATACAATTGCAGAATGATTGGTGTGGATGTGGCTGCAATTAACACTGCTGAGGACAGAGATTTGTTTAGACAATTGATGGTGAAAATTGGTATTGAAGTAGCACCAAGCCATGTTGCCAACAGCTTTTTAGAAGGAAAAGAATTTGCCCAACAAATTGGGTTTCCTTTGGTAATTCGTTCTTCATTTACATTAGGCGGAAGTGGTGGTGGATTTGTACATGATAAAAGCGAGTTGGATGAAGCTTTGAAACGGGGATTGGAAGCAAGTCCTATACATGAAGTGCTGGTAGAAAAAGCAGTTTTGGGTTGGAAAGAATTTGAACTGGAATTATTGCGTGATCAAAATGATAATGTAGTTATTATTTGTACAGTAGAAAATTTAGACCCTATGGGTGTGCATACCGGAGATAGTATTACAGTTGCTCCGGCTATGACACTTAGTGACACTGCATTTCAGGACATGCGCAATAAAGCAATTTTGATGATGCGCAGCTTAGGAAATTTTGCCGGTGGCTGTAATGTGCAATTTGCATTAAACCCCGAAACTGAAGAATTGATTGCGGTAGAAATTAATCCAAGGGTTAGCCGTTCTTCAGCATTGGCAAGTAAGGCTACAGGATATCCGATTGCAAAGATCGCTGCGAAGTTGGCAATTGGTTACAGTTTAGATGAATTGAAAAATCAAATTACACAAACTACTTCTGCTTATTTTGAACCTGCATTGGATTATGTAATTGTAAAAATTCCTCGTTGGAATTTTGATAAATTTAAAGGAGCGAATGATACTTTGGGCTTGCAAATGAAAAGTGTTGGTGAGGTAATGGCTATTGGCAGAAGCTTTACTGAAGCTATCCAAAAAGCTTGTCAGAGTCTGGAAAACAACGCTGTGGGGCTTGGATATTATGGCAAAAGCTTGATGAAGACCGAAGAGATTTTAGAATACATTAAGGTGCCGAAATGGGATAGAATATTTAGAATTAAAGATGCATTAATGCAAGGTGTTACTGTAAAAACAATTGCGCAGGCAACCGGAATAGACAGATGGTTTTTGTACCAGATTCAAAAAATATGCACCATTGAAAAAGAGCTGGGTAAATATTTTTTAGACAGCTTACCAGATGATTTAATGAAAGAAGCAAAACGCAATGGATTTGGCGATGAGCAAATTGCAAAAATATTAAGTGGCGATTGTACCGAAGATGAAGTATATGAAAAACGCAAAGCAGCAGGTATTACCAGGGTTTATAAAATGGTAGATACTTGTGCTGCTGAGTTTGAAGCCAAGACACCTTATTTTTATAGTACGTTTGAGGGGTAAAATATTTATAAAAAGCAGAAGTATTTTTGAGAAATTATCCGGTTTATAAGGTTAATACAAATTTTAGTTACTTTCTCATTTGTAGTAAATCAATTTGCTTGATTTCAATAATTCTATTTGAGATAGAGATATCGCAGACTATACAAATGATGTCAAGCGCCTTCAAGTGTTTCTGACAACTTTATGCCAAACAACGCCAAGCCATGGCGTTCCCCCGTGTTGCGGGGTCGGGCTTTTCATTCCAAGTCCGTTGGCCGTTGCGGCCATACGGGCTTTCCATTGCAATCCCTAACGCAAAGGAATACTAACGGGCAAATAGGGTACAAATTTTTGAAATACAAATAACAGATTTGTTGACGCTGTGACGTAGTCGTGGAGACTACGCCAAGCTGGGGGTTAACGCCGTGATTTAGTCGCAGAGACTATGCTAAGTCGATAGCTTTATATTATTCCCTTGTCTTTCATCCATTTTTCTAATTGGTCTGGCAATGTTTTTCCCACATCTTGCGGGTCAAACTCTTTATACAATTTACCTATAAGGTCAGTTGGTAAGTTTTTTAATGTTTGGTCTTTAAGTAAACAAACATTTTTTCTAAGTCCCATCATATAGCCAACTTCAATTGAAACATTCGGATTAAAGTTGTCTTCTAATATTCTTTCAAAAACACTAATTCCAAAGTCGCAACAGTGCATATAAGTTTTTATGTTAGCGAATAAATTATCTGCATATTCTTTGTCGTCAGCTCTAAGTCCAACAATACCGTGATTATTTAATGTGTCCTTAATTGTTTGAACAATTTTATCGTGAGCATTTGTCTTTGAAAATTGCATAATTATAAATGCAGTTTTCTTGCCTTTATGGTCAGCATTGAAAGCTTCTATTTCTTTTGCTATTTCAGGAATGGTAATTGCGTCATCCGAAATCTTTTCTGTTTTTTGTTTCATAGCTTCCAAAATCGCTTTTACATATTGACTTGCTAACTCTTCTATTTTGTCGTCAGAGATCTTAGAAACTGTGGTTACGGGAATCGAAGTTGCCCAATGAACTTCTCCTACTTCAATTCTAATTTGATGAATAAGCTGCTCAGTTGAAACTTTGCCAAAACCTGTCAAGTTTTTGTAATTTATTTGGTTTCCACCAGTTTTATCAACGAATACAAAATGATAATCAGAAGTATCCTTTCCAATAAAAAGGAAATTCATTTTGAATATTGCAAGTTGACTTGCAGGTATTTGATAGCTTCGTCCAAGTTTTGCAAGATTCTTTCCAAACTTTTTTACAAAGTGGTTACAAAGTTGTTGTTCGTTGTCTGAGAGGTCACCACCTGTAGATGCCATTCCTCCGTTCATTATAAATTCTATTGCTGACATATTTTTCTATTTAGTATTGTTGTTTGTTAAGCTTGCGCATAAATGGTAAATATATACATGTTGTTAAAAATTATATATTGTCTGAGTTATTACAATTAATTAGTTTTTTACTAAAAAAATTATTTCAAAAAATCAATTCAACTATTGCAGTAAATATTATTTTTTCATTTGTTTTTATTAAACAGCTAAACGCTGCCATTCACGTAAAAGTTTCAATTGACGCCTCAAATATATACAAGCTTTATTATATACCAAAAAAATTAACTAATTTTTTTTTTAAATATTTTTTAATGTGGCTATGTAGGTTTTTTACAATTCGCTTCATCTGCGGTTCAATCGCTATTTCATCAGCAAATCATTAAATGCAGCTTCATCGCCGTTAAATACATTGAAGTCAACTTTTGCATGAATGCCATTTACCCTGCCCTGATCGCTGTGTTGCCAAAATAAAAATGGTCGGTTAATGCGGGGTCCTTCTATTGCAAAATAATGCGCTACCCACAAAGGATAATCATCAAATATTTTGCCTAAATAATTTTTATAAAACGCCGCACTGCTGTATATAATTGGCTTTACATGATATACTTGTTCTAATGCCTGTAAGCAATCCTGCAATTCTTTACGCATGGCGTTGGGAGCAGTGCCATACAATTCTTCTACATCTACAACGGGTGGCAGATCTCCTTTTTGTAATTGTGCATTTCTGATAAAATGATTGGCTTGTTCTTTTCCATTTTTGGCTGCAATAAAATAATGATACGCTCCAACAGGAAAACCAATTTCTTTTGTTTTGATTCTGTTGCGCTGGTATTGTTTGTCTGTTTTATCCAACCCCTCAGTTGCTTTTAAAAATGCAAACTGCAATCGTATATTGTTTACCTGCATTGCCTGTACAGCTGGCCAGTGAATTGTTTTCTGATAAAAACTAACATCAATCCCATGAATGGCGTAACTAGTGGGTATTGCAATCCCAAAGCTGTTGTATTTAGCTTCCATTGGATTGCTTTTTTGAATATAAATGGAATATAGAATAAACAGATTAATCACCACACCAATAACAATGGCAACAATCCATATCCATTTCTTGTTTTTGCTTTTGTTTTTTTTGCCTTGTTTTTTCATGAATGTGCTACCGTAAAAATAAAATGTTTGACTAAAGTATTACATGCACATGATAAGTTAATATTAAAATACTGTCATTCATTTTTCGCCATGCAAAGTACTCAAATATTCAGGCGATTTTTGTAATGTATTCGCTTCTAAAAAAATTCTTGCAAATTTTATAAACAATACTACTTTTACGCCTCAAAATGGAAAAGAATCAATTACATAAACCGCATCCTTATTTGCAACTGCTGCGACGTGGTTGCTGATAGGACGAGCAGTTGGCAATTGCCCCTATCAGTGAAATTCTCCCGCAACATTTTAGCAAAGCCAATTTTTCTTTTTTTATTTAATTGATCAAACCTTGGAAACCAATAATATTATTATTCGTGTAGCAACAAACCTTGATACGCACTACGCTAAACGTATTACCGACGAAATGGAGTCAAGTGCGAAAGCAAGGGGCACGGGTATCGCTAAAAGAACACCCGAATATGTTGCTTCTAAAATGCTGGAAGACAAAGCAGTGATTGCTGTTACCAATACCGGACTATGGGTGGGCTTTTGTTATATAGAAGCCTGGCAACATGGTGCATTTGTTGCAAACAGCGGTTTAATTGTTGCTCCTGAATATAGAAAAAGCGGCATCGCCAAATTGATTAAGAAAAAAATATTTGAACTAAGCAGAGAGAAATATCCGAACAGTAAAATATTTGGACTGACAACGGGATTGGCTGTAATGAAAATCAATAGTGAACTGGGTTACGAGCCGGTAACCTACAGTGAACTTACCAAGGATGAAGAGTTTTGGGCGGGTTGTAAAAGCTGTGTGAATTATGATATTTTGATGAGTAAGGAAAGAAAAAACTGTATGTGTACGGCAATGTTATTTGACCCCGCAGACCATTACGAACCGAAAGAAACAAAAGCGTATTTCGAAAAGAAAAGAAAAGTGTTTGAAAGACTACAGCGATTGAAAGAAAAAAACTTTTTGAAGCGTTTCATTAAAAAAGAAGAGGGTAAAGTTGCTAAAGGAAGGAAATCTTTGTAAGCGTATTTTCATTGAAAAGTGCAGTTGAATTGAAACCTGCGTTAGGGATTGCAATGGAAAGCCGGGATGGCTGCATCAGCCAAAGGACTTGGAATGAAAAGCCCGACCCCGCACCACGGGGGAACGTCCAACTAAATTTTGAAAAAAAATTGGAACGCATAAATTTATTTAGATGAGTAAAAAAGTTGTCTTAGGATTTTCGGGTGGATTGGATACGAGTTTTTGTGCAAAATATTTGTCGGAAGACATGGGTTATGAGGTGCATAGTATTGTGGTAAATACAGGTGGTTTTTCTGATGAAGAATTAGTACAAATTGAAGCACATGCCTACAAGTTGGGCGTTCAATCGCATACTGCTATTAACGCTGTAAAGCCATACTACGACAGTATTTTGAAGTATTTGGTTTTTGGAAATGTACTGAAAAATAATACATATCCACTAAGTGTAAGTGCCGAAAGATTGGCGCAGGCTTTGCACATTGCAGCACATGTAAAAAAGCTGGAAGCAAATGCTGTAGCGCATGGCAGTACGGGTGCAGGAAATGATCAGGTACGATTTGATATGGTGTTTCATATCGAAATTCCGGGAGTAGAAATTATAACGCCAATTCGTGATTTAGAATTAAGTAGAGAAGCCGAGATTGAATATTTGAAAGGCAAAAATGTGGATATGAATTTTGAAAAGTCTGCCTACTCTATCAACAAAGGATTGTGGGGTACAAGTGTTGGCGGCAAAGAAACATTGAGCAGCAAAGGTGCTTTACCGGAATCGGCTTGGCCTACACAAATTTCAAAGCATGGAGAAGAAGAAGTAACCTTATATTTTGAAAAAGGGGAGTTGAAAAAAGTGAATGGAGTTGCGTTCAATCATCCATCCGAAGCAATACAATATTTACAAACGATTGCTGGCGCTTATGCCATAGGAAGGGATATACATATTGGTGATACGATCATTGGAATAAAAGGAAGAGTAGGATTTGAAGCTGCTGCTGCAATGGTAATAATTAAAGCACACCATGCATTGGAAAAGCATGTGTTAACCAAATGGCAATTACAATGGAAAGATACATTATCGCAGTTTTATGGCAACTGGCTGCATGAAGGACAAATATTAGATCCTGTGATGAGAGATATTGAAGCATACTTGCAACAAAGCCAACAAAATGTAACCGGCGAAGTGTTTGTACAATTACAACCCTATCGTTTTCAGATTTTAGGAATTGCAAGTGCGCATGATTTAATGAGTGCCAAATTTGGAAAATATGGTGAAATGAATACAGGTTTTACCGGAGCCGATGTAAGAGGCTTTAGTAAAATTTTTGGTAATCAAACTTCCATTTATCATCAGGTAAATAAAACAACAAATGAAGATTAAAGCCGGAATTCTTGGTGCTGCAGGATATACAGGAGGAGAATTGATTCGAGTGTTAATCAATCATCCGAATGTTGAGATTGCTTTTGCACAGAGTAAGAGCAATGCAGGAAAATATTGTTATGAAGTTCATGGCGATTTAATTGGAAGTACAGAACTGGTTTTTGATGCACAACATCATTTAGATATTGATGTGATTTTTTTGTGTGCCGGACATGGTGAAGGGAAAAAATTTGTAACTGAAAATGAAATTCCGGCCCATGTGAAAGTAATTGATATTGGCAATGATTTTAGATTACAAGCTGATGCACATTGCAATGGAAGAACATTTATTTATGGCTTGCCGGAAATAAATAGTGCACTAATTAAAACTGCCAACAGTATTGCCAATCCGGGTTGTTTTGCAACTGCTATTCAGTTAGGATTATTGCCTTTGGCAAAAGCAGGGTTGTTGCAGGAAGTATATACTACTGGTATTACAGGAAGTACAGGTGCCGGACAAAGTTTAAGCGCAACTTCACATTTTAGTTGGAGAGCCAATAATATACAGGCTTATAAAACCATGTCGCACCAGCATTTGGGAGAAATTGGCGAAACATTATTGCAATTGCAACACAATGAAAAAATTGCGATAAATTTTGTTCCCTGGAGAGGCGATTTTACAAGAGGTATTTTTGTAAGTTCTACTGTAGACTGTGATTTATCTGCTGAAGTACTGAACGAAATCTACGCATCTTTTTATGCTGAATATTTTTTTACAACGGTTAGTAAAATTCCTATTCACTTAAAGCAAGTCGTTAACACCAATAAGTGTGCGATACAATTAGAAAAAGTTGGTGGTAAATTGGTGATACATTCTGCGATTGATAATTTGTTGAAAGGTGCATCCGGACAAGCTGTTCAGAATATGAATTTGATGTTTGGACTGGAGGAGTCGGCGGGACTTAATTTGAAAGCGGTGGGGTTTTGAGTTTTAAGTAATAAGTTTTAAGTAATAAGTTGTAAGTAATAGATATGCAAAATTATAAGGACTTAAAAGTATGGGAGAAATCACATTCGTTTACTTTACAAGTTTATGCTGCTACGAAAGATTTTCCTAAAGAAGAAATGTATAGTTTAACCAATCAAATTCGGAGATCTGCATCATCCATAGCGGCGAATATTGCAGAGGGTTGTGGTAAAAAAAGTAATCTTGAATTTGCACATTACTTGAATATAGCTTTGGGGTCGGCTAATGAATCTGAATATTTTTTATTATTATCAAAAGATTTAAAATATTTATCTGAAGAAAATTATGATTCATTGTTTTTATTGATTAATGAGATAAAATCAATGCTGATAAAACTTATCAATAAAGTAAGATCTTGAACTAGTGTTTTAAACTTACAACCTACAACCTACAACCTATAACCTACAACTTAAAACTTACCACCTATAACCTCTCAACCATGAAACTATTTGACGTATATCCATTGAACAACATTACTATCACAAAAGCAAGTGGCAGTTATGTTTGGGACGATAATCAGGTACAATATTTAGACATGTATGGAGGTCATGCTGTGATAAGCATTGGTCATACACACCCACACTGGGTAAAAAGTATTGAGGAACAATTGCATGAAATTGCATTTTACTCTAACTCAGTAATTATTCCGATACAACAACAATTGGCAGATACACTGGGTAGAGTAAGTGGTAAAGATGCGTATCAATTATTCTTATGTAATAGCGGTGCAGAAGCCAATGAAAATGCTTTGAAGCTTGCAAGTTTTCATAATGGTAAAAAGAAAATAGTTGCTTTTAGTAAATCATTTCATGGTCGTACATCTTTAGCAGTAGCGGCAACAGACAACAAAAATATTGTTGCACCAGTAAATGAAACAGACAATATTATTTTTCTTCCCTTTAACGATGAAACTGCTTTGCAGCAATGCTTTGAGCAATATGGCAATGAAATTACAGCCGTGATTATTGAAGGTATTCAAGGGGTTGGTGGAATTAATGTTGCCAATAACTCTTTTTTACAGCTCATCAGAAATTTGTGTGACACTCACAACGCAGTTTATATAGCTGATAGCGTACAATGTGGTTATGGTCGTAGTGGTAAATTTTTTGCGCATGATTATGCCGGTGTAAATGCTGATATCTATTCAATGGCAAAAGGTATGGGCAATGGCTTTCCTATTGGCGGTATTTTAATTGCTCCGCACTTACAAGCAAAGCATGGAATGTTGGGTACTACTTTTGGCGGCAATCATTTGGCATGTGCAGCAGCACTTGCTGTTTTGGAAGTTATTGAAACAGAAAAACTCATGCACAATGCAAATGAATTGGGAGCATATTTAATGGAGCAATTGAATTTGATTGATGGTCTTCAAAATGTTCGTGGCCGTGGGCTGATGATTGGTTTTGATTTAAGTGATGAACTGAAAGATTTGAAAAAAGAATTATTATTTGGACAACACATTTTTACCGGCGAAGCCAAACCCAACGTTATACGTTTGTTGCCATCACTTGCCATTACTAAAACGCAAATTGATGAGTTTTTGCAAGGAATAAAAAATGCAATTAAAGCAATTAAGGGATAGGCTTTTGTTTATATTCTCTATTATTATAGATCCAATAACAACTGCTGAACCTGATTTTTTATATAATCTCTTACTTCATTGAAAGCCTCGGGTTCCATGTGTTTGGGATCAGGAATACGCCAATCTACAAATTGTTTTGCCGGCATCCATGGGCAAGCATCACCACAACCCATCGTTACTACTACATCAAATGGAGCAAAGGCCTTTACCTCTTCTAAACTTTTACTGTCATGTGTATTAAGGTCGTAGTTAAGTTCTTTCATTGCTGCAATAGCTTTTGGATTTACAATGCCACTTGGGTTGCTTCCTGCACTGTAAGCCTCAATATTTTCACCGCCTAACATTGTTGCAAATGCTTGACTCATTTGACTTCTATTACTATTTTCAACACAAACGAAAAGCAATTTCTTTTTCATGATTTAAAAAAGTTAAGATTGATTCACAAAATATTTTTTCCTGAACCAAAAAGCAAGGTTAACTAATGCAATTAATGCAGGAACTTCTACCAATGGTCCAATAACACCCGCAAAAGCTTCACCGCTATTAATTCCAAATACACCAATTGCCACAGCAATCGCCAATTCAAAATTGTTGCCTGTTGCAGTAAATGCAATGGAAGTAGCACGTGAATAATCTGCGCCAAAATATTTCCCTAAGAAAAAACTGATAACGAACATAATTGTAAAATAAAAAACTAAAGGAATGGCAATCAGCACCACATCTTTTGGAATTTGAACAATCAATTCTCCTTTCAAACTGAACATTACCAATATTGTAAATAACAATGCGATTAAAGTAATTGGGGAAATGAAAGGAACATACTTTGTTTGAAACCATTCCTTGCTTTTCCATTTTATCAAAGCATATCTGCTAATAATGCCTGCTGCAAAAGGGATACCTAAATAGATGCCCACTGTTTTTGCAATTGATGCAATTGTAATATTTACAGCCAACCCTTTTAAGCCAAAATGCGGAGGCAATACTGTTATAAAAACGTAAGCATATACGCTGAAAAAGAATACTTGAAAAATACTGTTCAATGCAACTAATCCTGCTGCATATTCTCTATTGCCTTCTGCCAATTCGTTCCAAACAACTACCATTGCTATACAACGAGCAAGGCCAATTAAAATCAAGCCTATCATGTATTCGGGATAGGATTGCAAAAAAATAATGGCCAATAAAAACATTAATAACGGACCAACAACCCAATTTAAAAAAAGTGATACCCCCAACACTTTTGTGTTTTGAAATACCTTTCCCATTTGCTCATACTTAACCTTTGCTAATGGCGGATACATCATTAAGATTAATCCTATTGCTAAAGGAATATTGGTTGTTCCAGAAGAAAATGAATTGATGAATGAGGCTGATTCAGGATAAAAATAACCAATACTTACGCCTACAGCCATTGCTAAAAAAATCCATATCGTTAAATACCGATCTAAGAAACTTAATTTCTTTCTATTGGTTGTTGGTGTGCAGTTATTGGTAGACATACTTGAGTTATATTTTAATTTAGCAACATCCACCACCAGGTGTGCAAGCTGCATTATTCTCAACTAAAGGTTTTTCGGCAAAAACAGTGATACTAAATATTCCTGTATCGCCTTGTTTAAAATGATTGAGTTCTTCTGTACTCAAATAATTAATTAAAATATCGTCAGGAATTACAATTGGTTTTTCTTTCTGTATTACAATATTGATAAATCCGTTGGCATGAATTAATTCCATATATACTTCTTTCTGTATTGCACCACTAATGCATCCGGCATACATTTCTGCATCTTTTCGTAATTCATCCGGAAGGTTACCAACCAATACAACATCAGAAATACTAAAGTGGCCACCAGGTTTTAATACCCGAAAAATTTCTTTCATTACCCCATTTTTATTGGGCACAAGATTCAATACACAATTACTTACAACTACGTCTGCAATATTTGAAGTTAATGGCATTTTTTCTATATCTCCTTGTCTGAATTCTACATTATTTAATCCCCTTACTTCTGCATTGTATCTTGCTTTCTCAATCATTGCCGGTGTGAAATCTATTCCAATTACTTTACCTGCATTACCGGTTTCAGCCCTTGCTATAAATGCATCATTGCCGGCCCCACTACCCAAATCCACCACAACATCTCCTTGTTTTATTTTAGCAAATTGTGTTGGTAAGCCACAGCCCAAACCCAAGTCTGCATCGGGGTTATAGCCTTGAAGCGAAGTATAATCATCACTCATAATGTTATATACTTCTGTGCTACATCCCCCTGCACCACAACATGATGATTGATTCATTGCTTTATCTTGTAATGCAATTTCACTGTATTTATCTTGTACTATTTTTTTTAATTCAATATCTGTAGGCATCGTTTTGTTTTAAAAATTAGAAAATAATAAAATTATTAGCAACATTTTTGTTCACGCTTTTCATTTAAGTTACAAAATAAAAAATTGAGATTTACTTGTAATTTTTCAACGGCTTTCCAATTAATACAATAGCAACTTTTTGTGCCTTGTATGTTACCTTTAATAAGACCTGCATCTTTTAATGCCTTTAAATGTTGGCTTACAGTTGCCTGAGCCAAAGGCAAAACTTCTACAATTTCACCACAAACACATTCATTACGATTGGCTAATATTTTTAAAATTGCAATTCGGGCAGGATGTGAAATTGCTTTTGCAAAAGCAGCTAAATCTTGTTCTTTTTTACTAAATGATTCTGTTTTGTGTATTGCCATTTATTTATCGTATTTATACAATGATGTAAAAGTAAAAAAAATACTTTAATAATCGCATTTTTACGATTATTAAAGTATCATTAATTTGTTAATTTTTTAAAAATGGACTGCTTATTTCCATCCATCGCCATCCAGCATATTACCCAAACCACCTAAAATACTTCCTTCCTCTTTACGTTGGTAGGTACCATACGCCAATATTCTTCCTGCTAATCTGCTGATGGGTAAGCTTTGTATCCAAACTTTTCCCGGACCTCTTAATGTTGCAAAAAACAATCCTTCGCCACCAAATAAAGTATTTTTAATTCCTCCTACAAATTGAATGTCATAATCTACTCCGGCAGTAAATCCAACAATACATCCTGTATCAATCTTTAATAATTCTCCTGGTTGTAAAACACGTTCTTGTACATGACCGCCGGCATGTAAAAAAGCCAAACCATCACCTTCTAACTTTTCCATTATAAACCCTTCACCACCAAACAATCCGGTTCCTAATTTTCGTTGAAACTCAATGCCAATACTTACACCTTTTGCTGCGCATAAAAAAGCGTCTTTCTGACAAATTACCCTGCCTCCAAGTTGCAGTAAATCCAGTGGAATAATTTTACCGGGGTAAGGTGATGCAAAACTGATTCTCTTTTTATTTTGACCAACATTTGTAAATGCTGTCATGAATAAATTTTCACCCACCAACATTCTTTTTCCTGCATTGAAAAGTTTGTTCATGAAGCCTCCTTGTTGCTGACTTCCATCACCAAATAAAGTTTCCATTTGAATTCCGTCATCCATCATCATAAATGCGCCGGGTTCTGCAACTGCGGTTTCATTGGGATCTAATTCTACTTCCACATATTGCATTTCTTCGCCAAAAATGCGGTAGTCTATTTCGTGGTTGTTTATCATATAATTTATTTTTATTTTAAAATAATCACTCAAAATTAAATAAGTTCAATCCAAATTTATTCTTTGAATTATTTAAACGGAAAATTAAAAGGATAACAGTAAAAAAGCCGCTACAAAAACTGTAACGGCTTTAATAATTATAACTTAAAATATTATAATTTAGATTGGATAATCTTTGGCTGCCCTAACCAAACTTTCTTACCTTGCAAGGCTTTCACACCAAATAATATACCTACTGTGATGAAGAAAAATGGTCCAGTAAATCCAAGTAATGCCACAAATTTTGTTCCGTAAAATTGAATCATTGGTCTTCTTAATCGCTCACTTAAAATGTACATACTTGGCACCATGATCAGTGTTAAGAAGAATGAGAAAATTAATCCAAAAATAATTGTCCAACTTAAAGGACCCCAGAACACAACACTATCTCCACCAAAGAAAAGATGTGGATTCAAGTGTTGGAATAATGAAACAAAATCAATATTCAAACCAACTGCAAGCGGGAACAATCCTAACATTGTAGCCAATGCTGTAAGCATTACAGGAATGATACGAATTTTACCGGCTTCAATTGCTGCATGTTTTGTTTTATATCCTCTTGCTCTTAATTCATCGGTAAATTCTATCAATAAAATTCCGTTCTTAATTACGATACCTGCAAGCCCAATAATACCAACGCCAAGCATAATCGTAGCAATCGTCATGCCGGTTACTGCATAGCCTATGAATACCCCAATAATGCTGAAGAATATTTCTGTTAATACAATAAATGGTTTACTCAATCCATTAAACTGTAAAACCAAAATCAAGAAAATAATGAGTAAAGCAGAAATCAATGAAGTGATTAAAAATATACCGGTTTCTTTTTCTTGCTCGCCTTGCCCCGTTTGTTTAATAGTTACATCAGCAGGTATTTTTGTCTTGCTTTTAAACACCTCAATTAGCTTGGTAATTTCTTTGTTTGCAGGTCCGGCTAAAGAAGCTTCTGTAACATTAGATTGTATTTGAATGGTACGTTTTACATTCTTTCTTTTTACTGCTCCGGATGTGTTCGTGTAATCTACTGTTGCTACTGCATTCAAAGGCACTTGCTTAATTGAGTTATTGCTAAAATCTCTGAATGTAATACGCATGTTCATCAAATCGGTGATATTATTTCTTTGTAAATCGGCATAACGAATTTGAATTTTATATTCCTCTTCTCCATCTTTTAATTTACTGGCTTCTTTACCAAAAACAGCATTGCGAATTTCCATTCCCACTTGTGCAGTGCTCAATCCTTCATGCATTACTTTTTCTCTGTCAATTAAAATAGATATTTCAGGATTGTTCAAATCAATATCCATTTTCAAACCTTCCACACCAAAAATTCGATTGGTATCTAAATGGTTTTGAAGTGCATAAGCAACTTTAGAAATTTCATCAAAATTATCTCCGGTAATTTCAATGTTAACCGGCGGTTCTGTTGGCGGGCCAGCATCTTCCTGTGCTACCTGAATATTTGCACCCGGAATGCCCGTCATTTGTTTTCTGATTTCTTCCATGAAAGGCTTTGTGGTTTTGCCCTCACGGTTTTCAAACTCTACAAAACTTACCTGAATTCTTCCGAGATTACTTTGTGTACTTCTGTTATTGTCTCTTGGGTTATTGGCGCTTACCGCAACATTGGTAATAATACTTTCTACAATGCCTCCCGGCTTACCAGGTAATTCGTTTGCTAATATTTTTTGTACACGTTTTTCTAAAATAGACGTTACAGAATCGGTGGTGGCAATTTTTGTACCTACCGGCATTTTGATGTATACATAAATAAAACTTGGATCACCACTAGGGAAGAAGGTGCTTTTATTTCCTCTTGCAATTAATAAGATTAAAGAAATAGGAAACAAAACAAACAATGCTATCAATGCTTTCATTGGGCGCTTTCCTACTAAAATCCATTTCAATAATGTCTCATACCGATTCATTAAATTAGGCAGCGCTTTTTCCTGAAAAAAGTGAATAATATCTCTCAATACATACCTTTCTATGATGCCTACTAATGGAATAAAAATTAAAAAATTCCCTGTTCCATGCCATCCAGCAATATTCAATATGATGCCAAGTAATAAACATAACCAAAACCAATTTGCTTTAAAAATTTGATTCTTCGGTTTTTCAAACGCACGTCCTTCGGGCTTCATAAAGCTTACCGCAAAAACCGGATTGATGATAAAGGCAACAATAAGTGAAGCCGCTAAAGTTAAAATTAACATGGTAGGTAAGTAAATCATAAACTTACCAATCAATCCTTTCCACAACAACAACGGAAAGAATGGAGCCAATGTAGTTAATGTTCCAGCCAATACAGGAATGAAAACTTCGCCTGCAGCTTCTTTTGCAGCACGTTCAATTTTTACTTTTCCATTATTGTAAATACGATGTGTATTTTCTATCACCACAATGGCATCATCTACAATAATTCCTAAGCCAAAAAGTAATGCAAATAATACAATGAAATTCAATGTTACATGTGTTCCTACAATGTAATCGGCTGCGGGTAAAAACAGGAATGCCACAAATACTGATAACGGTACACTTAATGCTACAAAGAAGGCATTATTTACACCCATAAAAAACATCAATACCAGCAACACCAAAATAAAACCAATGATAATCGTGTTGACTAAATCTTTAAATGAAGTAGCTGTTTTTTTACTTTGATCACCGGTAATTACAATATTCAATTTTCCTTTAGGAGGCAATTGCCCATTCGTTTGTAGCTCGTCAACAATTGCATTAACCTTTGTTGCTGCTTCAATCAAATTTTCTCCGCTTCGTTTTACGATATTCAGTGTAACAACATTTTTGCCGTCTAATCTGGCATAACTTTCTGTTTCTTTTACAGTGTCAATAATCTGTGCTACATCACGCAAATAAATAGGTCCGCCCTGTAAGTTTTTTACAATAATATTTTGCAAATCCAGTGCCGATGTAAACTGCCCCTTCACACGAATACTTCTCTTCATATTGCCCACTTCAACCAATCCACCACTGATGTCTCTGTTTTCATAATTGATGGCATTTCCAATATCACTAAATGAAAGTTTCGCAGCTTGCATTTTAAACGGATCTACATTAATTTGAATTTCTCTTACAGGAGCACCAACAATATCTGCACGGTTTATTTCAGTCAATTCTTCAAACTTATCCTGCATTTTTTCTGCATACTTTTTCAAAGTAATTGCATCATAATCTCCACTCACATTTACATACATGATAGGCATTTCACTAAAGTCAAACTCCTGCACATTGGGTTGTTGTGTCAGGTCGTTTGGCAAATCAGTTCTTGCTTTATCAACAGCATCTTTTACTTTCTGTTTTGCAATTTCAGTTTTCACATCGGTATCAAACTCAACAATAATCAAACTAAAATCTTGTTGAGAAGTACTCTGAATTTTTTTCACCTTTGCCCCACTAATTCCCTTCAATTGTTTTTCAATGGGCCTTGTAACAAGGTTCTCCATGTCTTTAGCAGAGTTCCCAAAATAAATCGTATTGATACTAATCGTAGGTACCACAATATCCGGAAACTGTTCCTTGGGTAATGTGTTGAACTTAGTTAGCCCATACAACGAAATCAAAATCGTAATAATATAAGTAGCTGTTCTGTTGTCTATCGCCCAGCTCGTGGGTTTAAACTGTTTAAATTTTGCAGCTACATCTTTTAATATTTGCATACAGTCAAATTATTTTTTTTAGTAACAAACAAGTGAACAACATTCAACACCTGTTGCGTCGCACACTTGTGCGGTTGATGCTATATTCAGCAATAACCAACTTATTGAATTTTTAAAACTTGTCCTTCATAAATATCCTGATACCCATCAGTAATTAATTTATCACCCGCAGCCAATCCGCTTTTCACTTCAATCATTTGATTGTACAATTCGCCAATGATGATATTCTTTTTACGGGCAACTGTTTTATTTCCTTCTGTAACTGCAACATATACGTACTTTCCTTTTTCATCAGTGTTCACAGTATTTACAGGGATTGCGATTGCATTTTTAGAAGCATAATCTTCAATACGAACTTGCGCATTTTGATTGGGTCTTAACAATCCATCAGCAGGTAATTTTGCTTCGGCTGTAAAGCTTCTATTACTTGGATTAATTACTTTTCCTGATATAGAAATGTTGGTGTTGTATGATTTATTTACATCAGGCAAATTCACAATTACTTTACTGCCTACTTTTACTTTTGAAGCATAATTTTCAGGAACATCAGTAATTACTTTTAGTGTACTTGTGTTTACAATTTTTATTTGCGGACCCATTGCACCCATCCCACTAAAGGTTTCCCCAACTCTTATATTTACTTCATCTGCAACACCATCTACATCGCTGTAAATATTTGTAGCACTCGCTTGTTCCTGAATGGTTTTAATATTTTCTTCACCGGCACGTAATTGTTTTTCAATAGTTTCAACATTTGTTTTTGCGCCAATCAATTGCACTTCTGTTCCAATGCCTTGTTTCCATAAATTACTTTGACGATTATAAATATCTTTTGCATAAATAAGTTGAATTTTTGCACTTTCTAAACTTTGTTTTGCAGCTGCTATGCTTTGTTGAATTATAGCATCGTCCAATTTTAGCAACAACTGACCTCTTTTTACATTGTCGCCTTTTTTTACATACAACGCTTTCACCTGACCCGGACCTAAACGTGGAGAGATATAAGAAATATTATCCGCATCAACCCTGCCTTGTAAATCGATATAATGAAAAAAGTCTTGTGTAACAACGGGTTGAACCGCAACCAACTTTGCAATATCTTCTTTAGCTGCAGAGGTATCTAACTTTAAAATTTCCTGTTCAAGTGTTTTAATTTTATCTGCTGTTTTTACTTGCTCTGATTTTAATTTTTCTAATTCTGCTTTTTTCTTAGATAGCTCATCTTTTGCAGAACATGCAACCAAAGAAACAATAAGCATTAACGCAGCGATTTTGTTCATAGTTCGTATCATAAGGTTTGTTTTTATAAATATTAGTTGTATTAAAGTTTTCCAATAGATTTTAGCAATCCAACCTTTGCAATTACTGCATCATAAAGGCTTTGGAAATAATTATTTTGGGCATCTTGCAAGCTTTGCTCTACTTGTAACAATTCAAAACTGCTACCCAAACCTTGCTCATATTTTTTCTTGGTTAATTGGTATACTCTTTCTGCCAAAGCCACATTCCTATCTTGAATATCAAGAGAGCTTAAAGCATTTACCAACGTAATTTTTGAAACCTGTTGTTGCAAGTCAATTGCTTGTTTTACCTGACTGATGGTATTATCAGTTTTACTTAAGTTTAGTTGAGCTTGTTTAATTTTTGCCAGTCTTTGTCCGCCATTCCAGATAGGAACATTGATATTTAAGCCGATTAAGTTTGTTGTAAACCAATCGCCATTATTAAAGAAATTAAACTCCTGACGTTGAGCATTTTTATTGTAATTCCAAAATGCTGAAATTGTAGGTATATATTGTAGTTTGTTTCTTTGAACATCTAATTTTTGTAAGTCTCTAACCGTTCCTAGCATTTTAATTTCAGGCCTGTCTTCGTACACAAAATTTTCAAATCCAAGTACACCCTTTTTAATACTTTCATTACTTAAAGTATCAACAAGTGTCAGCGTATCTTTTTGAGAAATTCCCAATACAAATTTGAGTGCTGCATAACCCAATCCAACTCCATTCTCTACTTGCTTTTGAGTGGCTTTGATGTTGTTCAGATTAACTTGTGTTTTATCCAAATCCAATCTTTCAATAAAACCGTTTTTAAAAAGTACTTCCTGGTCCAAATATAATTTTTCCAAACGCTTAACTGCATCTTTTAAAAATCCTAAACGCTTATTTGCAATCAACACAGCATAATAACTTCTATACACGTTACTCTTAACACTGTCTTTCATCATTCTAATATTGTTTCCTGCATAATCAAGGGATTTGTCTCTCGCTTTTAAACCAATAAACACATCCGGTTGAAATAGTAATTGACTAACTGTAAATCCTGCGCCTGCTGTCCAGGGCACACCAAATTGTGCAGGGAAACTACCAAACGAATTAGGTATCTGAACAACATTTCCATTAACATCTTTAACCCCTTCTTTATTCAATACCGAATAAATAGATGGTGAAATAAAATCCGGCAATACGGTTACAGGGATATTGAAAAAATGAGAAGAAGTAATGGAGCCACTTATTTGAGGCAACGCAGAACCCGTAATTTCTCTGTTTTTTTGACGCTGAATAAAAGAATCTATTTGTAGATTCTTCAGTTCTGTTACATTGTTAAATGCAACAATAACAGCACTATCTGCCGTAAGCACATAATTTTTTTGTGCATTCACTGTTGTTATTGCATGGAATAAGAAGTACATTATTCCTAATCTTTGTATTATATTTTTATTTATCATACGCTTTACTTTTTTTCTCTTTGTAATTTATATTTATCAATTAGTTTATTGCCTTTATGAGTTACAAGACCATGCAAAAAATTGGCTGTTATTTCCCAGAAGGTTTCGGTAAGATTATATTTATTAGGCGGAAATACTTCGGGATTAAAAATCAAAAAGACAGATGATACTCTAAACCTTGCCATAATATCTATATTGATATCTTTTTTATACATTTCCTCAATAATACCTCGATTTAAATTGTCACACATCATACCATAATAAAAGTTGTTCTTATGGTCTCTAAATTTTTTATATGCAGATCCATGGTATTTTTCTAAATCAAACAATATAGATGGATTCATCCCTTTCAACATTTCCTGAATCATATCTATGGCCAAGAAAATTTCATGAACAGCATTTTCGGCAATTTGTTGTTGCTGATTAAAATTTTTTTCATTCATCTCAATCTCAATATTCACAACACCATCTACAATTGCATCTTTATCTTCAAAATATTGATAAATTGTTTTTTTACTCATGCCTAAATGAGCAGCAATTTCGTCCATGCTCACACTACGTATGCCATAGAGCATAAATAATTCGTGTGCTTTTGTAACAATTCTTTCTTTTGTTTCCATAATTAAAGTGCGCAAAACTAAGGAAACTTTTTTTGTTGCCAAAGTTTCCAATAAAATAAATTATTATTTGAAATCAATTTCATTGTTTAGTACAACGAAAATCATTGCATTTACTATTAAATCTGTTCAAGCCTTTACCTATTGTTGATTACTTTTGCAACAAAAAAAGTAAAGTAATGGATAAGCAACAGATAAAAAATGCCTATAACTTTCAACTGAAAAAAGTATTCAGGTATTTTTTTCAAGGGTTGATTGTGTTGGCACCAATCGGGATTTCTATTTGGGTAATAATTTCTTTGTTTAATATGGTGGATAGTATTTTGCCTAATTTGCTTCATTCTGTTTTTCCAAACTGGATAAAAAAAGATGCAGATGGAAATATTGAGCGTATTCCCGGACTTGGTTTTTTAGTAGAAGTAATTATTGTTTTGATTGTAGGCTGGTTGTCTAATTTATTTGTAGTAGGAAAATTGGTTACTTTATTAGATACTGTTTTAGAAAAAACACCTGGAATAAAATTTGTTTACAGTTCTGTAAAAGATTTTTTAGAAGCATTCACGGGCAACAAAAAAAAGTTTGACAAGCCTGTATTGGTAAATGTTGATGGACCTGATATTTGGCGAGTTGGTTTTATTACAAGGTTAGATGCATCTGAATTTGAGTTGCAGGAACACCTAATTGTTTATGTACCACATTCTTATGCTATCAGTGGTATTACTTATATAGTTCCCAAGGAAAAAATAAAACCTTTGGTAAATGTGTCTGCAGCCGATGCGATGAAATTTACTGTAAGTGGTGGCGTTGCAGATATAAATGAGGTTAAATAAACAATCATTTGATAAATCACAACATTCATCCCTACAAATATGTAGTTTTGCAGCCCTTACTAAATTACAATGAGGCAACATAATTTTAATTCTGGTCCATCTATTTTACCACATCAAGTATTACAAGAAGCAGCAAAAGCAATCATTGATTTCAATGGTATTGGTTTATCATTATTAGAAGTAGGTCATAGAACAACACATTTTGTTGCGGTAATTGAAGAAGCCAAACAACTAGTAAAAGAATTGATGCAGTTGAATGATGAATACGAAGTTCTTTTTTTACATGGTGGTGCAACTACACAGTTTATGCAAATTCCGATGAACTTGCTAGACACTAATGCTACTGCGGCATACATAGATAATGGCATTTGGGGAAACAAAGCAATTAAAGAGGCAACTTTGTTTGGAAATGTCAGTATAATTGCAAGTTCTGCAGATAAAAATCACACCTACATCAACCAACATTTTGATATTCCTGCAAATGCTGCATACTTACACATTACTTCAAACAATACTGTAGAGGGAACGCAATGGCATCAATTTCCAACTACAGATGTTCCTTTGATTGCCGATATGAGCAGCGATATTTTTAGCAGACAAATTGATTTTAATAAATTCTCATTAATCTATGCCGGTGCACAAAAAAATATGGGTGCAGCCGGGGTGAATTTAGTAGTTGTAAAAAAATCAGTTCTTGGTAAAATTGAAAGAAAAATTCCGGCAATTATGGATTATAGAAATCATATTGAAGCCGGAAGTTTATTAAATACACCACCAGTTTTTGCAATTTATGTAGCGATGCTTACATTAAGATGGATTAAACAAGAAGGTGGTTTGGAAACAATGGAACGCAATGCCATTGCAAAATCAACTTTGTTGTATAACACAATTGATAGCTTACCTTTATTCAATTGCAGAATTGATAAAACATCTCGCAGCAATATGAATGCAGTGTTTTTTATAGACAACGAAGATCTCCAAAATAAATTTTTAGAGGAGTGTAAAGCCAACGGTATGGTTGGTGTAAAAGGTTACAGAACAGTAGGCGGTATTCGGGTAAGCATGTACAATGCATTGGCAATGGAAAGTGTGCTAGCCATTACCGATTTAATGAAAAGCTTTGCTGCAAAGCATAGCTAAGTATCACAGTATTTTTAATTCAAATCAATCAACATATTCATGAGTATTATTAAACCTTTCAAAGCCTTACGACCGCAAGCACAATTTGCAAAACAAGTAGCGAGCCGTCCTTACGATGTATTAAATAGCGTTGAAGCAAAAGTTGAAGCACAAGGCAATAATCATTCTTTTTTATACATCACCAAAAGTGAAATTAGTTTGTCCGAAAATGTAGACATACATGCACAAGAAGTATATGAAACAGCAAAACAAAACTTAGCTGCTTTTATACAGAGAGATGTTTTATTTAAAGAAAATAAAGAGTGTTATTATATCTATCAATTAATCATGAATGGTAGAAGCCAAACGGGTTTGGTAGCTGTTAGCAGTGTAGATGATTATGAAAATGATATCATCAAAAAACATGAATTTACTCGTCCTGAAAAAGAACAGGATAGAATTAATCACATCAAAACTACCGGTGCACAAACAGGAAATGTTTTTTTAGCTTATCGAAATAATGAAAGCATCGATAGTATTATTGAAAACTGGAAAAAAATAAAAAGTCCAGTATATGATTTTGTAGCAGACGACAATATTCAACATACAATCTGGATTGTAAATGAAGATGAAACAATAGATTCAATCACTGAAATATTTGACACACAAATTCCTTGTACCTACATAGCAGACGGGCATCACAGAGCAGCATCAGCTGCAAAAGTTCGAAAAGCTTTGGGCAATGATGTTACGTATGAAAGCAATTATTTTTTAACTACTTTATTTCCTTCCAATCAATTGTACATCATGGATTACAACCGTGTTGTAAAAGATTTGAATGGCTTGGATAAGGAACAGTTTTTAGCTGAGTTAAGCAAAAATTTTGATATAGAATTAATAGGAAATGAAATTGTTACGCCTACAACATTGCATGAATTTGGAATGTACCTAGATAACAACTGGTATAAGCTTTTTGCCAAAGAAGGAATGTATACCAACGACCCGATTGGAGTGTTGGATGTAACAATTTTGTCTGATTTAATTTTGGATAAAATCTTAGGAATTGCCGACCAACGTACCGATAAACGCATTGATTTTGTTGGAGGTATCAGGGGATTAAAAGAATTGGAAAGAAGAGTTGATAGCGGTGATATGAAAGTTGCTTTTAGTTTATATCCTGTAACAATCAATCAGTTGTTTGATATATCTGATAGTGGAAATGTAATGCCACCCAAAAGCACTTGGTTTGAACCTAAATTGAGAGATGGGTTATTAACGCATTTGATAGATGGATAAAATATCATCTAAGACCTAATATTCAAATCTATCTCCAAATAGTAGATTATTAAATTAAAAAACTTCTCATAAATTATATTTATGAGAAGTTTTCTCTTAAACGACTATATGTTTTTATTTCTTTATAAAAAAGAACTCCCCAATAAGTAGCAAGTACAGGAAATGAAATAAAACTTCCCATATTGTATGCAAATGCCTCTTCAAATTCAAAGTGAATTAGATGCATGCATGCTCTTGTGAGTCCACAGGCATAACATTCCGTACTAAAAAGTAATTTTGATATACAAAGTGATTGACCATTATCGAAAAAATTAGCCGGAAGGCATAATAAAACGATAGGAACCACTGTTAAAAAAAATAATTTTAAGTATGAAATTACTATCCTTTTTTTCATAAATTAATAAAATGGATTAAAGTTTTGAACCATATTCTCCATCTTTTGGCTTAAGATCTCCTGTAATAATTCTTATAAAATCAATCAATGCCCAAATTCCACATCCGCCTAGTGTCAATAATTGAACAACACCTTGCCATGTGTAGCCTAAATAAAATCTATGAATTCCTAAACCTCCAAGAAAGAAAGCTAAAAGCAAAGCAATTAATTGAGATTTTCCATCTCCACCAGCAGACTTTTTATCCATGAATTTATTAGAAATCTTCTTACCAAAAAGTTTAAGTGCTACTTTTTCTTTGAATGATAATTTTTCACCTTTCGCTGTAGCCACAACTTCTGAAAGTTCCTTGTTTGAAAGTTTTCCATCTTTTGAAAAATTATCATACTTTTCATACGCAGCATCCATATTGAATTTTTTAATTGTTTCAATTTTGGATTTGTCGTACCCATTAGATGGTACTGCCGAAGTTAAAGTGATTACCAAGGCAAAAAGGGAGATCCCTGCAAAAATTTTTTTTAATTTCATAATCAAGTTTTGATTTTTATTTTCCCTACTCATATGGCTTTTCAGAATACGCCCCGTTTGAATGGTTTCTGGTCTCCATTTATTAATAATTAATAATAGCAATTTTAATAAATATTATTTAAAAAAAGAAAAAAATTTGCTATGTGTGTATAAAGTATTTTTAAACTAGATTTTACAGATGAAGTGTGTACGTAAATTAAAAAATGTTGTTTCGGTTTGTAAAATTCTTAAGATTATAAGTCTAAAAGAATTCAGGAGTTTGTTTTTTACTCCTTATTTGGTTGCGGTATAAAACGCAAATATGGCTTTACAATTGTAACTCCTTTTGGAAATTTTTCAATGGCATCTTCTGTGCTGATTGCGGGTGCTACAATTACATCTTCACCTTGCTTCCAGTCTGCAGGTGTTGCAACACTGTAACTTGAGGTTAGTTGCAACGAATCGACTACACGAAGTATTTCAAAAAAATTTCTTCCGGTAGAAGCAGGATAAACAATCATCAGTTTTATTTTTTTGTCGGGATCAATGATGAACAACGAACGAACGGTATGTGTTTCCGATGAATTGGGATGAATCATATCATACAATGTAGCTACTGCTTTTTTTTCATCAGCAACAATGGGAAAATTTACAGTGACTTGTTGTGTTTCGTTGATGTCCTTAATCCAATTTTGATGGCTTTCAATATCATCTACACTTACTGCAAGAGCTTTTACATTTCTACTGGCAAATGATTCTTGCAGTAAAGCTGTTTTACCTAATTCAGTTGTACAAACGGGTGTGAAATCTGCGGGATGTGAAAATAAAATTCCCCAGCTATTTCCAAGATATGTGTAGAAATCAATGAATCCCAAAGTAGTATCCGCCTGAAAGTTGGGAGCTATATCACCTAATCGTAAACCCATAAGAATTTATTTTTGGGGTTAAAAAAATCTGGATCAACTTACTGAATTCCTAATCCTCTTTAAACTTCTTCAACCTTTCCAACCTCACACCACAATTCTCAACTTGGCATAATTCAGCATAATTTTTTTTTCGCCATTGTTCTCAAAGTCAATGGTAGCAATAGGATTGTGTGCAGAGCCTTCCATTTTTTTCACAATACCAAATCCAAATTTTTGATGCTCTACTTTTTGACCTTCTTGCAAATCGCTTGTATCACTTGGTTCAAAGTTGCTTGATGGAATATGATTAACCACTTTTTGTACGGGAGGCACTTGCGCTAAAAATACAGGCTTTGATTCTTTTTTAGAAGGCGGTGCTCCATATTTTTTTTCTGTATATGCATTGTCGTTGTAATCATTGCCACCAGAGCCTTTTTGCAATCGCTGAAATGCCGAACCCATATTGCTGAAACCTTGATTTTTGGCTCCGCCACCAGCATAACTTTTATCTAAATATTGCTCAGGCATTTCATCTAAAAATCTACTTGGTTCATTTTGTACCAAACTCCCAAAACGATAACGGGCATTGGCATAAGTAAGCCATAACATTTTTTTGGCACGGGTAACAGCCACGTAAAATAATCTGCGTTCTTCTTCTAATTCTTCTCTTGTGTTTATGCTCATTGCATTTGGAAACAAAGTTTCTTCGATTCCTCCAACAAACACACAACTAAACTCCAGACCCTTTGCAGCATGGATGGTCATTAGTTTTACAGCATCTGTATTTTCTTTGTCATTGTCTGTATCGGTGAGCAAAGTAATTTGTTGCAAGTAAGCTCCTAAGTTTTTACTAACGAGTTCTCCATCTTCATTATCAGGGCTTTCGGTCCACTCTTTAATAGAGTTCAACAATTCCTGAATATTTTCATAACGAGCTAAACCTTCGGTAGTTTTATCATTAAATAATTCTTTTACAATATTGGTATGCTTGCCCACTTGTACCGCTACATCGTAAGCATTTTTATCGGTGAGCAAACTTTGAAAATAACGGTTCATGGTAACAAAATTCTGCAACGCTTCCAAAGTGCCTGCTTTAAAGCCAAACTCTCCTGCACGTTGTATTACATCGTACATTGTGATGCTTTGTTCGTTGGCAATGATTACTAATTTTTCTATTGTTGTTTTACCAATTCCACGGGCGGGATAATTGATAATTCTTTTCAGTGCTTCTTCATCTTTGGTATTTACAATCAAGCGTAAATAAGCAATTAAATCTTTTACTTCTTTGCGTTGATAAAAGCTCAATCCGCCATAAATTTTATAAGGAATCCCTTGTCGTCGAAGGCTTTCTTCATATGCCCGGCTTTGTGCATTCGTTCTATATAAAATAGCAAATTCGTTGTTATGAAAATGATTGCGTAATTGTTGTTCTTTGATGGTATCGGCAACAAATTTTCCTTCTTCATTGTCCGTCATGGTACGCACCACTTTTATCTTTTCACCAGGTTCATTTTCTGTCCACAATTCTTTTGGCAATTGCCCTTTGTTGTTACCAATTACTTCATTGGCAACATTTAAAATACTTTTTGTACTTCTGTAGTTTTGTTCCAGCTTTACCACTTTTACATCATCATAATCTTTTTGAAACTGTAAAATGTTTTCAATCGTCGCACCTCTGAAACTATAAATACTTTGTGCATCATCACCTACTACACAAATATTTTCATGAACGGCAGATAAAAGTTTTGTAATCTGGTATTGAACGGCATTGGTATCTTGATATTCATCAATTAATACGTACTTAAACTTGTGTTGGTATTTTACCAATGCTTCATTGTGATGCTTTAAAAGTTCATACATTTTAAACAACAAATCATCAAAATCCATTGCTCCGTTTTTAAAACAACGAGCAGCATAAGCAGCATAAATCTGAGCAATTGCAGGTCTGTTAGCCCGCATATCATCTTGTTGAATGTAATAATCCGTTGCATATTCTGCAGCACTTACCAAAGCATTTTTTGCACCTGAAATTCTGTTGTACACTACGTTTGGTTTGTAGTGTTTATCATCCAGATTCAATTCATTGATTACCGTTTTCAGTACACTTTTGGTATCATCTGAATCATAAATGGTAAAGTTGCTGGGATAGCCCAAACGATTGGCTTCTGCTCTTAAAATTCTTGCAAAAACACTGTGAAAAGTTCCAATGTATAAATTCCTTGCTTCATTATTACCCAATATTTTTTCAATACGTTCCTTCATTTCGGCAGCAGCTTTATTAGTAAAAGTGAGTGCCAAAATATTAAATGAATCTACTCCATGCGCCATTAAGTTAGCTATACGTGTAGTTAAAACTTTTGTCTTACCGCTTCCTGCACCGGCAATAATCATCAATGGCCCGTTTATATGTGTTACAGCTTCTTTTTGCTGTTCATTTAATCCACTTAAAATATCAATCATGGGTGCAATTTAAGATAGTACAACTTCAAAAATCAGGTAGTGAATAAGTTCATCAAAATACTGGTGCTTTTCTACCATTTATCTTCATTAGAATCGGTATCATCAAACCTAAAATGCTTGCGGGAATCGATTTTTTCTTTTTGTCGTTCAATAATTGCATTGACGATTATTTCTCCTGCATCGGTAGTAGATTTATTATCTAGTAACTCTTTGATTTTTTGTTCACTAACATCAATACGATACAATAAATAGACCAACTTTTCAAAATCTGTGTCTATTAAAAAACGGATATAATCTACAAACTGCTGATGCCAGTCTGAAGCCAATATAATGCCCGCTTCTTTTTCAATTCCTGATTTTATTAAATCTTCCATATTGCTAAATATACTTTTCAACAACGCCCAAACCAAATAATGCAAAATCATATTTCACCGGATCTGTTGCATCTAATTGTTTTAAACATTGGGTTAATTCAATTGCTGCTTGCCAATCAGTTTGTGTTCTTTGCAATAATCCAAACCGTTTTGCAACTCTTGAAACGTGCACATCAATCGGACAGATTAATTGGCTGGGTTGTATGTTTTTCCAGATACCAAAATCTACTCCGCAATTGTCTTTCCGTACCATCCAGCGTAAATACATGTTCAATCTTTTGCAGGCAGATTTTTTAAATGGAGCTGCAATGTGTTTTTGTGTTCGGGTTGGATAATCTTCAAAAAATTCAGCATTGAAAACATAATGATAAAATCCATTCAATCCTCGCTCAATATTTTCATCATTGGGTTGTAGCCATTTACTGAAAGCTGTTTCCAAACTTTTTTCAGACTGTTTATAATAATGAAAATGTAAAAAATCCAGCAAATGCAACAGATCGGTAGCATTGAAAGTTCGATGTACAAATTTCATTAGTGGAATATAATCTTTGCCATTATCATTTTTGTTTGTGATAAAATCGTACGGAGCATTATCCATTAAATTCATCAAATGGTTACAAGAATTAATGATCGATTTACGATTTCCCCAAGCCAGTAAAGCCGCAAAAAATCCAGCAATTTCAATGTCTTGCTGTTTTTTAAATTTATGCGGAATACAAATAGGATCATCTGCAATAAAATTGGGATGATTATATAAAAAGACCTTGCTAGTTAAAAATTCTGAAAGATTATTTTCCATTTTTTCAAAATACGCAGCACTAAAAAAATGAATAGTGGCTGCTATTAAAGATAATTATTTAATATTGAACTATGGATAATAACATGCTTACGATTCAAAAGTTTTACAATGCATTTCAACAAAATGATTTTACTGTAATGAATAGTTGTTATGCAGATGATATTCCTTTTAATGATCCTGTTTTTGGTTTGTTGATTGGCAACGAAACAAAAGCAATGTGGCAAATGTTGTGTACGAGTGCTAAAGATTTTTCTTTACAATTCAGTAACATCAAAACTGATGATGGTGAATATTATACTTGCGACTGGACAGCTTCTTATCTTTTTTCAGCTACAAATAGAAGGGTTATCAATAAATGCAAAGCTTATATGCGCATGAAAGATGGTGTTATTATTGAACATTCAGATGCCTTTAATTATTATCGCTGGTGCAGGCAGGCATTGGGTTTGATGGGATTGGTTTTTGGCTGGACCGGATTCATGCACAACAAAGTAAATAAAAAAGCAAAGCAGCGTCTGATGCATTTTATGAACCAAAATAATATTGCTTAACGGGCAGCCATTTTATTTTGATTTGGCAACAAAACTTTTTTCATAACATGTAACCCAATCTGTAACACTCATTTTTTCGGCTAATTGTTTAAATAGTTCGTAAGGAATGGTTTCAGGTTTTTTAAAGCGAATACAACTTTTTCCCATGTCCAATTTTGCAGAAGTATGTTTGGGATATTCATCTGTAAACCATTGTAGTAAATCAGGATTTGCATAAATACCCATATGATACACCGCAATGAAATTTTTTTGTGCAGCAATATTGATGAAAGGCAATGCCTGATTGGGTTTGCAATGATATCCTTTAGGATAAATACTAAGCGGCACTATATAACCAATCATGCCATAACACATTGCTTCTTCAAATCCCTTGGGTAAGTTTTTTCTGAAAATAGAACAAAGTTTTTCAACTGCATTTCTTTTGTCGTCAGGAATTGTTTCTAAATATGCTTGAATGCTTGCTGCTGCTGACATTATATCAAAGTATTTTATACGAGCATAAAAATATAAATTAATACCCAATAGTTACATTTGCAACTTAATTATATCATTATGAGTAAAGTTCAAATAGGATTGGTGCAGATGAGCTGTTCCGCAGACAAGAGCGACAACATGCAAAAAGCCATTGTTAAAATAAAGGATGCTGCTGCAAAAGGTGCTCAGATTGTTTGTTTGCAGGAGTTGTTTACTTCTTTGTATTTCTGTGATGTAGAAGATTATGATAATTTTAAATTAGCCGAATCAATTCCCGGTGCATCAACTGATGCATTAAGTGCTGTAGCAAAGGAATTGGGCGTTGTAATCATTGCTTCTTTATTTGAAAAAAGAACCCAAGGACTTTACCATAATACCACAGCCGTAATAGATGCCGATGGAAATTATTTAGGCAAGTATCGCAAAATGCATATTCCTGATGACCCTGCTTATTACGAAAAATTTTATTTCACACCGGGTGATTTGGGCTACAAAGTATTCAAAACAAAATTTGCTACAATAGGTGTATTAATATGCTGGGATCAATGGTATCCGGAAGCAGCAAGAATTACAGCTTTAATGGGTGCAGAAATTTTATTTTATCCAACTGCAATTGGATGGGCAACCGCACAAGATGACGCCACCAATACCGAACAATACAATGCCTGGCAAACAATACAACGCAGTCATGCAGTAGCAAATGGAGTGCATGTGGTAAGTGTCAATAGAGTTGGTTTGGAACAAAATGGATTAATGAAGTTTTGGGGCGGAAGTTTTGTATCAAATCCTTTTGGAAGTATTCTGTACAAGGCATCACATGAGAATGAAGAAACTACTGTAGTGGAGATAGATACTGAAAAAACAGATCAATACAGAACTCATTGGCCATTTTTAAGAGACAGAAGAATTGACAGTTATCAGCCGATTACGAAGCGATTTATAGATGAGGAGAATTGATGACTGCAGCACTTCGCAAATCTCTTAAATAAAAATTTTATGAATAATAATAACGAAATCACAAAAAACTCAAAACTTCCAGACCTCGGACTTTCTGACTTCAGCATTTCGGACTCCCCAAAAACACTTAGCTATTACTTTCCTGCAGAGTTTGCGCCACATGATGCAACTTGGTTAAGCTGGCCACACAAGGAAGCTTCCTGGCCCGGAAAAATTGATGCCATTTATCCATATTACAGCACGTTTGTAAAACATCTTGCTGAAAGCGAAAGGGTTTGTATCAATGTGAATGATGCTGCCATGCAACAATTTGCTCTGAATCATTTACAACAAGCAAATGTTGATGTTTCGAAAGTTGAATTTTTTATACATCCCACCAATGATGCATGGTGCAGAGATCATGGTCCGGCTTTTTTATTGCATCGTACCGAAAAAAAGAAAGCTATTGTAGATTGGGGTTACAATGCCTGGGGTGGAAAATATCCTCCGTTTGATTTAGATGATGTAATTCCAACTTTAATTGGAAAACATTACAATCTTCCGGTGTTTCATCCGGGAATTGTGATGGAAGGCGGCTCTGTAGAATTTAACGGAGCAGGTACTTTATTAACTTCTACAGCATGTTTGCTGAATGAAAATAGAAACCCACATTTGAATCAGGCACAAATAGAACAATACCTTTTTCATTATTATGGCGTAGAACAAATATTATGGGTGGAAGAAGGAATTGTAGGAGATGATACCGATGGACATATAGATGATACAGTAAGATTTGTGAATGCAGACACGGTGCTTACTGTGGTTGAACAAAATAAAAATGATGAAAATTATGGATTGCTACAACATAATTTAAAACAGCTGCAAGCCATGCGATTGTTGAATGGCAAGCAATTGAACATTGTAGAATTACCAATGCCGGATGCCGTGATTTATGAAGACCAAAGATTACCGGCTTCTTATGCCAACTTTTATATCAGCAATAAAAATGTAATTGTCCCAACATTTCGATGTGCAAAAGATGATGTTGCTTTACAAATGATACAATCTTGTTTTACAGACAGAAAAGTAATTGGCATTGATTCTACGGAAATCATTTGGGGTTTGGGTAGTTTTCATTGCCTTAGCCAACAAGAGCCTTCCATTGTGTTGTAGCAA
This sequence comes from Chitinophagaceae bacterium, assembly GCA_947456805.1. Classification (GTDB taxonomy): domain Bacteria; phylum Bacteroidota; class Bacteroidia; order Chitinophagales; family Chitinophagaceae; genus UBA1930. Next base: position 53,499 of record CANGTN010000006.1, read on the forward strand.
TTTTCACTTTGCTTATTCAAATGGCAGCCTATATTTGCAGTCCTATAAAAACGAACAATGGAATACAGTAAATTAATATCAGTTACAGGTTTGCCGGGTTTATTTGAATTAGTAGCCAGCAAAACCGATGGTGCAATTGTAAAAAGTATAGAAGACGGTACTACCAAATTTGTGAGTAGCCGAATACATAATTTTTCGCATCTAGAGAGTATAGAAGTTTATACCATCAGAGAAAATGAAAATCTGGTAAAAGTTTTGCAGGCAATGGATGCAAGCAAAGAAAAATTACCTGATGAAAAAGATGCAAAAGCAATAACGGCATATATGAAAAAAGTATATCCCGATATGGATTTTGACAGAGTGTATCCAAGCGATATGAAGAAAATGGTAAAATGGTTTGCTATTTTAAAAGCACACAATGTTGAATTAAAAATTACCGAAGCTCCTGAAGAAGAAGGTGCCGATGAAGAATCATAATTTTCTTTTTGAAAAATATATAGCCACTCTTTCAGGGTGGCTTTTTTATTGCAAAAAATTAACAATCATATTTGATGATTTATAACAATAATCTCCGCCTTGGTTCGTGGGGACACAAACCAATATTTAAAAATCCTTATCTTTCAATGGTCAAATAAAAACACTTTCAATTATTTATTTTATAACAATAAACTTATATTTGAAAAATACACCGCTATGGTTCGTGAGGACAGGTACCATGGCGAGGAAAAATCAACCGGAGAATGGATTTGTATTTTTAGGAGTTATTAACAATAATGATCTTTAAAATCATCATAATTTAAGCTTTCACCTTATCGATATACAGAAAAGCAAATAATTGTTCATTAAATATTTCCCTTGATGAAAAAAGTAATTTCAAAAACCATTCTCTCAGCCCTGCTACATTTATTTCTGTTTATAGCCAACACGTTTATCGCCTATGGTCAGGGCAGCAATCATACCTGTGGTCCAGCCAATATTCACAACCCATTCATAAATTATTGGCAGGCTACAGACATTGATGGAAATAACTATAAAGCCGTTGTCATAGGCGAGCAGGTATGGTTAGCAGAGAATCTGAAAGTCACCCGCTTTCAAAATGGAGATCCTATACCCAACGTGAGCGATTCGGCTACTTGGGCAGGATTAACGGGACCAGCTATGTGTTCGTATAAAAACGATAATGCGTTTGATTGTCCGCGTGGAAAATTGTACAATTTCTTTACGGCGGCCGATACACGAAATCCCTGCCCTGCAGGGTGGCGTGTTCCCACCATGACAGATCTCTATAAACTTATTTTCTACCTTGACCCTAATGCGAACCCTCAGCAACCCGGTAATACACCAAATACGGCGGGCGCCGCATTGAAAAGTACTGGCTTGACGTATTGGCGATCGCCCAATGCCACCGCCACAAATTTGACCGGTTTTTCAGCCATTCCCAATGGTGGCCGAAATAATGTCGGTGCGTTCTCACTCAGTAGCGATGGATCGGCTAGCTATTGGTTATCTACGCCGGCAGGCTCCAATATGAATTTGGGATTTTTTCTGGAACTGGCTTTCAGCCAGGGTTATGCTGTTCGAAATGCGTTTTTCTCCAGATATGGTGTCTGTATAAGATGCGTGTCGGATAAAACTGTGCTGAACTTAAACATGGGCAACGATTTAATTATTTACCCCAATCCGAATCCTGGTGCATTCAAGCTTAGATTGCCAACCGGTTTTTCAACTGGCTCGAATGCCGTTTCGATATATGACAGCAAAGGTGCAAGGGTGCATGCGCAAACAAAATCATTTGTCAACATGGAAGCCAGTTTCAATCTTCAAAATCTTGCATCGGGTGTATATTTCATTGCCGTTTGGGACAGTAGCAACAAAGAACGCAAGACTGGTAAGATATTAATAGTTAGATAAATACATTTGTTTTACTTGAAGAGCAACAGAAAATAAAAATTAATCTTTGATGGGTCTAAAAATCATACTTGCCATGCCAAAATTCGTTAATAGTAAAGTCTTGTAATTAGATGCCAGCATACTTTCCCCATTAGTGCAGGTATCCCGCGACTGAAAAAGAGTTCAAAAAATATTGAATGAAAAAAATCAGTTCAATTAATTATTACTTAACTCGCTTTTTGCTTTGCCTTGAAGTTGGCAATAAAATTTTTGCTGTAATCGCTTAAAATTAATTTGCCGCTGACAGCTGCACGTTGTAATAACAATTCATCCCAATGTTCGGTGCCTTGCCAAAATATTGATTTCAACTCTTTCATTGCTTCGGGGCTACTTTTTGCAAGCGTATTGGATAAGCGTACAATGCTTTCATCCATGCCTTCAACAGTTTCGTGCAACTCTGCAAACAATCCTTTTCTTCTTGCCCAGTCTGCCGGTCTGAAATTTCCTGCATCAATTGCCAGTTGCGAAAATGCACTCAATCCCAACTTTCTTTCTACTGCAGGCCCTACCACAAATGGTCCAATGCCAACTGCTAGTTCACTTAGTTTTATTTCTGCGCCTTCACATGCTATAGCGTAATCTGCTGCAGCTGCAAGCCCTACGCCACCGCCAATGCACTTTCCGTGCACACGTGCAATGATTAATTGCGGCACTTTGCGCATGGCATTAATTACCTGTGCAAATCCACTAAAAAACTGAAGTCCATCGGTTTCATTTGTAATAGCTGCGAGTTCATCAAAACTTGCTCCGCTGCAAAAAATTTTTTCTCCGGCACTTTTTAAAATAATCACTTTGGTTGCTGTATTCAAACCTTCAGCATGAATATCTTTTGCCAGCGTATGTAATATTTTACCTGGCAATGAATTGCTCTGTGGATGATAAAACTCTATCGTTACAATCCCGTGTTCATGCTCTGTTTTTACGTAGCCTTCTTTGATTTGCTCTATCATAAAAATAATTTATACTATTGATTTTCTTTGTTTCTTACCATGGTTAAAATAGTTGCAATACCAATCAATTCATCGGTATCATCAAACATTTCTACCAACCATTTTACAATGCCCTTTGCAATATCTGTTTCTTCTTTTTTCTCCTGACGCATTTTTTCTTTGCAAGTAAATCGGATATACATTTCTGTACCGGGATACACAGGTTTTGTAAAACGTAATTCATCAATTCCATAATTTAACAACACCGGATTTTTTTCGTAACTGTCTACAAACAAACCCGCAGCAGCACTCATGATAAAATATCCGTGTGCTACTTGTCCGGTAAACATTGTATCTGCAAAATCTGTTTCTTTTAAATGGGCATAAAAATGATCGCCACTTAAGTCTGCAAATTTTTCTATGTCATCGGCTGTTATCAAACGTTTGGGCGTTAGCAACTGATCGCCAATATTCAATTCTTCAAAATATTTTGTAAACGGATGAATGCCGTTATCATTGCCTTTTGCCCCCGGCTGATATACATTGCTGATTGCTGTAATCATACTAGGACTACCTTGAATAGCCACTCGTTGCATGTAATGTTTTACACCTCTCATTCCGCCCATTTCTTCGCCGCCACCCGCTCTTCCAGGTCCGCCATGGACCAATAATGGCAAAGGACTTCCGTGTCCAGTACTTTCTTTTGCACATTCATTATTCAATACTAAAATTCTTCCATGATAAGCTCCTGCACCCAATACATATTGTTGTGCATATTTGGGAGATGCAGTAACAATGCTGCTTACTAGTGAACCTTTGCCCATTTTAGAAAGTGCAATAGCTTCATCAATAGACTGGTAAGGCATTAATGTGCTTACCGGACCAAAGGCTTCTACTTCATGTACTTCTTTTGCAGCAAAAGGATGTTGATTTAATAATAAAATTGGTGAAATAAAAGCTCCTTTGTTGGCATCTGCATCTATCAATTCCACACTATCCAAACTACCATAAATAATTTGTGAAGATGCCAATAATTTTTGTACTTGGGCTTTTACTTCTTGTCTTTGTGTTTCACCTGCTAAACTACCCATTCGTACTTTTTCGTTTAACGGATTGCCAATAGTCGTTTGCCCCAAAGCCTTTCCTAGCCCTATTTGTACGTCTTCAAGTTTATTTTCGGGTACAAATATTCTCCGAATAGCTGTACATTTTTGACCACACTTGGTTGTCATTTCTTTTCTTACTTCTTTTATAAAAATATCCCACTCCGGCATTTCAGGCGTTACATCTTCACCCAAAATAATACAGTTTAAAGAATCTGCCTCCATGGTAAATGGTACATTTTCTTCGAGAATTTTTTTTCCGCTTTTAAGTTGTAAACCCGTTGATGCAGAGCCGGTAAATGTTACTACGTCCTGACTTGTTACATAATTTAATAAATCGCCTGCACTGCCACACAACAATTGCAATGAACCTTTTGGTAAAATGTTGCTGTCAATTATTTTTTTTACAACAGCCTCAGTTAGATAAGAAGTAACTGTTGCAGGTTTTACAACAGCAGGGACTCCGGCTAAAATATTGACTGCAATTTTTTCCAGCATACCCCAAACAGGAAAATTAAAAGCATTGATGTGTATGGCTACACCTTCCTTGGGCACCAATAAATGATGACCCATAAAGCTGTTTAATTTGCCTAATGCGTGATGTTCGCCATCTAAGCAATAAGGCGTATCTGCAAATTTTCTGCGAAGTGATGCATAAGAAAAAAGATTGCCAATACCACCTTCAATATCAACCCAGCTATCAGCTTTGGTTGCACCTGTTTGATAGCTGATTGCATAAAATTCTGGAAGATGATTTCTCAAATGCAATGCCAGTGCTTTTAACAACAAACCTCTTTCTGTAAAAGTCATTTGTCGCAATGCATTGCCCTTGCTTCTTCCATAATTTAATACATCTGCAAAGTTGATGCCTTGAGTGCTTGCGGTAGCAATTGGATTTCTGTTTACTGCATTGTACAATAATTGACCATCGCCATCTCCGGTAATCCACGAGCCTAAAATATAATTCTGTAATTGTTGCATAGTAACACTTTAATAGATGTTTGCAAATGAATAAAGAAAGGAACAAAGCTAATGATTGTTAGGTTGCAAAAGAAAGTATTGGAAGGGTGTTTTCTGCAGTTGGAATAAATAAAAACCCCACTCTTATAAAGTGGGATTAGCAGTTGGTTTTGATTACGGAGTTATCTATGTTGTAATTTAAGACATTCTCTTTTCTATTTCGCTGCAAAGACTTGAAAAGATTTCAGCTATTGTGCCTTCGCCTTTTACATTAACTACTTTATTAAACTGTTGGTAGTAGTCTGCTACTAGTTTTGTTTTGTTTTCGTATTCTTTAATTCTTGCTCTGATGACCATTTCATTAGCATCATCACTTCTGCCACTTTTCAAACCTCTGTTCAATAATCTTTTTACAAGTTCTTCTTCACCAACTTCTAATGCAAGTACCACATGAATTGCTGTGTTTTTCAGTTCTAGTAATTTATCCAAAGCCTTACTTTGAGCTGCTGTTCTTGGAAAACCATCGAACAGAAAACCAGCAACACCTGGATTTTCATCTAATGCACTACTAATCATGCCAATCACTACCTCATCGGGCACTAATTGACCTTTATCCATAAAATTTTTGGCTTCTAAACCCAATGGTGTTTTAGCATTAATTTCACTTCTCAATAAATCACCAGTGCTGAGGTGTTTTAGATGAAATTTCAAAATTAATTCCTCACTTTGCGTTCCTTTGCCGCTTCCCGGAGGACCGAATAAAATAATATTAAACATATTGCTTGCTAACCTTGTATGAAACACAAATATAAGTCAGGATAATTAATATTCCTTTAACACCACAACGAAAACCTATTTGTTTTTGTATTGTAAAAAGAAAATAGTTTTTCTTTGAAACAACTGATTCCTTTAATTAATAAATTTTCTTCATGAGTGGTTTCAACAATTTTATAAAATATACAGCTGTAATGTTGCTATGTACAATTATTGTAACAAGTTGTAATGCCCAAAATAAAACCAATAAAAAAACGACAATGGATGCGATTAAGAAAAAGAATAATCCCGTTTATTCTACAACCGATGTTTCTAAAGTAACACTTGCAGAAGAGGAATGGAAAAAAATATTAAGTCCTGAAGTATACGAAGTTGCTCGCCAAAAGGGGACAGAAAGACCATGGAGCAGTAAGTTTGAAAGTTTCAAAGAAGTTGGTACTTACTATTGCGCAGCTTGTGGTAATGCATTATTTAAAAGCAATACAAAATTTGAAAGTGGGTGTGGTTGGCCGAGTTTTTATGAACCAATCAGCAAATCTGCAATTATTTATACGCCAGACAATACACATGGAATGCAACGTACAGAAGTGCAATGTGGCAGATGCAAAAGCCATTTAGGACATGTGTTTGAAGATGGTCCAAAACCAACAGGATTAAGGTATTGTATCAATGGCGTGGTACTGGATTTTGAAAAAGCGCAGGCAGCAGAAAAAAAATATAATGAGAAAAATGATTAAGTTATAGGTATAAAATATAGGAAAATAAGTTTATATTAAAGGTGTACAAACTTTTTAATTTACTATTCTATTTCTTCCTCTTTTTTGTACAATCCTTTAAATGGTGAGGGCTTATGTTGTTTGTATAAATCAAAACAACGTTCAATATAGTAGCCAAATTCTAAATCATTCAGTGTAAGCAAAAATTCATAGTCGGGTCTGTATGCAACCATAAAACTATCTAATGATGCCCCCGACAATCCTGTTAGTTTTATAACAAATAATTTCTTAAACCGATGGTCAATGTAAGCATCTTGTTCTTGCTGCAACAATCTTCTTTGCAATGCCAAAATTTGTCGGTTTCTTTTAAACCGAAACATGTTGATAATCTCATTAATATCTAATCCTGCTGTAACTCCAGGCGTTGTATTATAAGTTGGATTGTTGATGATTTGTAAACTTGGTTTTCTGAAATTAAACACCTTTGCATAGTCGTTTCTGTTTTGAATTGAATCAAAACGATAATACCGATTTCTTACCGTAACCTCGGGCAATTGTGTTGCTTTAATATGTAGCATTATATCAAACCCCGAAAGATTTGATATAGTATCTACCGCATACTTCATTGTAGTTTTTCCGATCAAAGAAAACCAGATTGAGTCGTTTTTTTTTACTGTTAAACTGTATCTTCCTGCAGAGTCGCTAATCGTTCCTCTACCCGATGTACTTAACACAGCAACTGCTTCTAAAGGGCGCCTTGCAGTAATATCATAAATTGTTCCACTCACGGTTGTAAACTGTGCAGATGCAGCAGTTGTCAAAAAAATAAAACAGCACAAAGTGGTAAAATATTTTATCAATTCAGTTGGTTATGAGGCTGTAATATTAATTAAGGCTAGGCACATTTAGCTCAGTTATAATTTTATTAACTGTTTTTTGAGAAAATTCATTTCTAAAAACCAATAGGATTTCAAACAAAAGAAAACATTAAATTGGTTTACGGTTTGCATTAATTCCTCTGAACTTGTTTTGATTAACTTGGTTGATAAATTGAATTAGTCCCGGAAAATAATGTGGTTGATCGTCCCACATGCTGCAATGACTGCCTGTTGGACAAAATAAATAATGTCCATTTTGTACTTGTGTTGCCATCCATTTCATGTGTTCGGGATCCATCGTATCAAAAGCACCGCCGATTGTAAGTGTAGGAACAGTGATTAAATGCAAATCTTTTGTTCTGTCCCATTTGATTAATCTGCCCGCTGTTTTAAATTCACTCGGGCCTTGCATACTTACATAAATACCTTCGCTTAAATGTTTGAACATTCTGTTCACCGGTTCCGGCCACTCTGGTAATCTGCATAAATGTTTGGTATAATATTCAGAAAATACCAGTTGCTGATAGGTCGAATCTTTGAATTGTCCTCTTGCTTCATAACTTATCAGAGAATCTACCAAAGATTTTCTCATTTGACTTCTTAAAACGCCATTGTATTTTTCATATTCCGGAATGCTCGCCATCATATTAGAAATAATAAGCCCTTTAAGATTACTTTGATATTTAAGTGCATATTCCATTGCAAGAATTCCTCCCCAACTATGACCCAATAAATAAAAATTGTTTTTATTTAAACCCAATGCTTTTCTTACTTGTTCCACTTCTTCAACATAATGTTCAGTAGTCCAAAGGCTGCTGTCATTGGGTTTGTCGCTGTAATATGATTCCAGTTGATCATATTCAATAATTTCAATTCCTTCTTTTTGAAAAAAGCTTTCAAAGCATTCAAATGCTTCATGTGTGCCACCCGGACCACCATGTAGTAATAAAATTTTGATGGCAGGGTTGTTGCCAATTCGTTTGGTCCAAACTTTAAAAGTTCCATTTGGTGTTTGTATTGGAATCATTTTAATACCGCCCGTTTGTATGCCGGTGTCTGTTGAAGCATGAAATTCTTTTACAGATATGGATTCTGGATTGGGCTTACAACTAAAAAAAAATATTGTTATTATAAATCCGATTATTGTTTTTAAATGTTTCATAGCAATTTTATTGGTTTAAATTGAAATTAAGTCGGTTTATAATATTGTCAAGGACTGTTGCCCATTTTTAAATAAAAATTATTGCTTCTTTGCCCAATCATCCATTTTTCGTTCAATAACTTCTAAAGGCATACAACCATCCTTTAAAAATGCATCATGAAATTTTGCGATGCTAAATTTAGTGCCTAGTTGTTGTTTGTATTTTTCTCTTAAGGCTTTTATTTTTAATGCGCCTGTTTTGTAACTCAATGCCTGTGCGGGTATTGCCATATATCTTTCAATTTCGGCAGTAGCTCCTTCTTCACTGATAGCTTCATTTCCCATCATGTATTTAATGGCTTCTTCTTTGGTCATTTTACCAGTGTGCATTGCAACATCTACTACCAATCTCACTGCTCTGTGCATTTCGTCGCCCAATGCACCCATATATTGAAACGGGTCAGTATAACAACCCAATTCTTTACCCAAACTTTCGCAATACAATGCCCAGCCTTCGCCATAAGCACCATACCAGCTGAATCTTCTAAAACCTGGAAGTTGATTGTTTTCTTGTTGCAATGAAATTTGATAATGATGCCCCGGAATTGCTTCATGTAAAAACAAACTTTCCATACCACTTGTAGTATTAAATTTTGTTGCATCTAAAATAGGTACATAAAATATTCCCGGACGTTTACCATCTGCACTTCCCTGATTGTATTCTGCACTTGCGCTTGCAGCCCTGAATGCTTCTGTTTGGCGTATTTCAAAAGGTGTTTTAGGTTTTCTGCCAAACATGTCTTTCAGTTTTGGATCTATCTTTTTTTGAATTGAAGCAAATGCAGCCAACACCTCTGCTGGGGTTTTATACGGCATGAATTGCTTATCCGTTTTCATAAATTCAAAGAACATTTTTAAATCGCCATTAAACTTTACCTCCGCTTTTACACGTTCCATTTCATCACGAATTCTTTTTACTTCTGATAACCCAGTATTGTAAATTTCATCGCTTGATGTATTGGTAGTTGTCCAAAAGCGAACTAAAAATTTATAGTATTTATCGCCCTCAGGCAATGCATTAATTCCTGTAGTAGTTCTTGCCTTTGGCAAATATTCATTCTTTAAAAAATCAGCTAATTTTTTGTAAGCAGGAACAAGTGTTTGGGCAATGAGTTGTTGGTATTGAAGTGCTAATTTGTTTTTATCTGAATCAAAAGGTATTTTATTGATAGGGGCATAAAATAAACTTTTGGTGGGATCTCCAACAACCATTGCTTCCATTTGCGGAATCATTTTTTGTACCAAAGCTGCCGGTAACACATAGTTTGCTGCAATACCTTTTCTGAAATACACAATAGCGCTATCTGCCCAAGCACCAAAAACACTTGCTCTTGAAAGCCAGTCATTATAATCCTTAATTGTTTTAAAAGGTTGATTGCCATCGCCACTGCCCAATTGCCCCATTGTTAATGGCAATCCCCAAAACTGTTGAAACGGAATATAATTATCATGAAATGAAAGACCTTCGATACTCATTTCCATTTCACGTTTGAAAATATCAAAACTAATTTTATCATTGGCGTTCAGGTATTCTCTGTCAAATGATTTAACATAGGCAAGGTACTTGCTGTAAAAGGCTTTTAGCTTATTGCGATAGCTTTCTGTAAAATCAATGTACATTTTATCGTTTAAAATACTGTCTCCATTTTGTGTGGATTCCAATGGAAATAACTCCAGCCTTTCTTTGTAATAATTATTGAATAATGTTGCCAATTCTTTGTTGGCTTCGCCGGTAGGATTGGAGTTGCTGAGCTTACAACTTACGATGCTGCAGATAATACAAAGACCCCAAAAAAATTGTTTCATACAATACAATTGAATATTTAAATAAAGAAATTAAGATGCTGGTTTTTAATAATTATAGAAGCCCTTTCCTGTTTTTCTACCTAGCTCACCTGCTTCTACTTTTTGTTGCTGAATGATAGATGGCGTAAGCCTTTCGGGCTTACCCAATGCTTCCCAAACAATATGACTCACGCCAAAGTTGATGTCCATTCCAATTAAATCCATCAATTTAAACGGACCCATTTTGAAGCCGGATGCTTCCATAAGAGCATCTACGTTTTCAACTGTTGCAAGATTTAATTCTATCAACTTCATAGCTTCTAAATAATAATGACGAGCTACCCGATTTACAATAAATCCCGGAGCATCTTTACAAACAACGGGTACTTTGTTCATTTGCTTACAAATTGCAACCATTGTTTCTACTACAATTGCATGGGTATTTTTTGCTTGAACCACTTCTACCAATTTCATAATAGTTGCAGGATTGAAAAAATGCAAACCAACCACCATTGCAGGGTTGGCTAAACCTTCGGCAATTGCACGAACGGATATAGAAGATGTATTGGTAGCAAAAATCGTTTGTTGTGAATTAATCAACGCCAAATCATTGAACAATGCAATTTTAGCTGCTTTGTTTTCAATGATTGCCTCAATACATACATCTGCAACACAATTTTTTATGTCTGATGTAAATAAAATTCTCGAAAAAATGGCAGCCTTTTCTTCACTGCTTATTTTTTGTTTATCTACTAAAAATTGTAAACTTTTTTCAATGCCAGCTTTACTCTTTTCAATCATAGCAGCATTCACATCAAACTGAATCGTGTTGAAACCTGCTTGTGCAGCTACTTGTGCAATGCCGCTACCCATTGTACCGGCTCCGCAAACACAGATGGTATTTACATTGTACATATCGGCAAGATACAAACTTGATGTTAGTAAATATAGAATAATTTTTTAGGTTAACAACTTTTCCACGCTTTAAATCATTATATGTATAACTGAATAACTCTTTAGTATTTTTACAGTATGTCAAAGAAAAACATTGGTCAACAACTTGATTTGTTTGGAAATTCTTTTTTTCCTCAGGAAGAAAAAAAAGAAGATTTTTTTGTTGAGGCAACTGAAACAGCAAATAATGATTTTGTTTTTTTAGATGAAAAGATTGGGGTTAAAATTAAATTAAAACCCAATCAGGAAAAAACAATTGTATCAGAATCAACAGCAGTTTACAAACAAGAAAAACCTAAAAGCAAACGTGGGCGCAAAAGCTTTAAAGATATTGATGCTGAAGTAGATTCTATTGAAATTCCGGATGATGAAATCCTTAATAAAAAATTATATTATCCTATAAGAGAAGTAGCTGCTTTTTTTAAATGCAACACGTCTTTAATTCGTGCTTGGGAAGTAGAATTTGATATTTTACAACCAAGAAAAAACAGAAAAGGTGATAGGCTTTTTCGTGTGGAGGACATTAAAAATTTACAGGTTATTTATTATTTGTTGAGAAATAAAAAATTAAGTGTAGAGGGTGCCAAAGCCTATTTAAAAAACAACAAAAAAAAGGCAGATACGCAACAACAACTAACACATACACTGAATAAATTCAAAGGCTTTTTATTGGAATTGAAAACCACCTTAGCGGCATCATAAAAGATTTTTATATGAAATTCACCTTCATTTTAGTAGTAACTACATTGTTCCTTTGTTCTTGTAAAACCAATGTTTACAAGTCTTTGCGTAAAGTAAGCTACACCCAAAGCAGGGATGAAGGACAGGAAGGAAATTCAAAAATTATCAAAGGTATTTTTAATAGACCTTTGCTGGAAAGTGATACTGCATTTAAATGGTTTGCCGACAATTATAAATACGGACAACCAGATGCTAATGCAATTGAAGCATTTAAAAAAAACAAAGAAAAATTTTCTGTTATTGTATTTGGTGGCACCTGGTGTCATGATACACAGAACATCTTACCCGCATTTTATAAACTCACAGATAAAAGTAATTTCCCTCCAAATAAAATTTATTTAATTGGAGTTGACAGAGCAAAAACAACTATTCAGGAATTACATACAAAATATAATATTACCTATGTACCAACCTTTATTATTTTGAATAATGCAGGAAAAGAAGTTGGGCGAGTGGTAGAATACGGTAAATCAGGAATGCCTGATAAAGATTTGGGGGAAATTGTAAATGGATTGTAATACAAGCTTTTCAAATTATCTATGACCGTTTAAATCTTTTAAAAAAAGTCCAGATAACTTCACAGCCATTCATATCCTGAGTGGTCTTTCCTATAATGGCTTCATTCAAATATTGATACCCTTGTGGCCATGTGTGGCCGCCATTTAAAACTACATAACTTACCACTTCACTACCTCCCGTTCCACCGGAATAAACCCTTTGTTTAATAGTAGTTCCATCATTTGCAATATCGGGTAAATCAGTTACTGTTGGTGTATTATTACAAGCATTGATAGTTACCCACTTGTCTATAGCCTGAAAATGTGATAAAACAGTGCCTCCGGCTGTTCCACCAGCTGTCATTACACCACCGGTAAAAGGAACAAGCGGATCAGCTGTTCCGTGAATATATATTGCAGGAACTGGTCTGCCAGGATTACAAGTCGATGTAATTGTAGTGGCTTCAATTGTAGCGGCAACAACAGCAATTGCCGCAATTCTATTACTTAGTTCACACCCCAAACGAGAAGACATAAAACCACCGTTTGAAATGCCTGTTGCATAAATTTTGGTGCCATCCACCGAATAGTTGGTAATCATGTAATCACACATTTGGTTGAAGAAACTTACATCATTAATGCCTAATTGATTGGGAGTGGTTGGTCGTCCGTCATTCCAATTATTTTGTATGCCGGCAGGATAAACCAATATCACTTTATCTCTGTCTGCAATAGATTTGAAATTGGCAATATTAATCATGCCTTCGGGTGTTCCACTGCCTCCATGAATTGCAAAAATCATTGGCATTTTACCTGCGTTATTGTATCCCTTTGGAAGATATACAATAAAACTTCTAGCATTTCCGTCAACAGTTAGGTTTATTGTTGTTTGCTCACTTGGATTTTCTGCCGATATTATGGAGTTGTTGTCTTTTTTACAAGAAATCAGTAAAAAAGTAATAATTATTAATATGGATAGGTGTCGCATAAAATAAAAAAGTAGTTATCTAGTTTTTAATGAATTTTTTTGACAGGTATTAAGTTGTTAAGTTTAAAAAATAATTAATTGAAAATAACTAGATAATGTGACATTGTCATTGATATGCAAGCAATTTATCACATTCATTATAAAAAAGCCATCAGAAATGATGGCTTTTCCAGTTTGATTTCCTTACACTCAAAAGATAGAGCTATGAGTCCTTGAATGATTTAATAATTATCTGAAAAGAACACATTTGGTAGTTAATGCGCCACCAACATTTTCGGTAAAGGAAAAAGATATTCTAAAACTGATTACCGCTATTAGAAACTATGGACTGAAAATAATAAAGCAAGAAAATATAGTAGCCAATAAAAAAGGGGCCACAAAGTCATAATCCCTTTATCATTATTGTTCTTCTTTCCAGGAAAGATGCAACTATAATACGATGATTGATTATACAGCTATATGGAAATTAATTCGCTGGAATTACTATAAAATTATAATAGGTGCATGGCTTGATTTGTCTAATCAATCACAATTAATGCAATAGTTTTTTATTGAAGCCCTTTGAAAAAATTCCAAACTTCTTCTGCATATTCAATATCTCTATTTTGAACTCCACTTGCAGGTGAAGAATTGGCATAAACTGTCTTACTAGGTACAGCGTGACCAGCGTTATTTAGAACAAAATAAACCAAAGGTTTTGCACCACCATAAATTCTTTTTTCTACGTTTCCCGCATCAGTTGTATTCACATTTAAAGTCGATATGGTTGGAGTAATATTTTGTAAACCGTTTCTTTGTAACCAATAGTTTAAAGTTGCAGTCTGAGATATTACTTTTCCACGATTACAATTGCCACCAATATCTGCAACACAACCACCATTTGCTGGCATTGCAGGGTCACTTGTTCCGTGAGTTATTAAGATTGGCAAAGGCAGATTTGAGCCACTTGTACAAAGTCCGCTTTCAGGAAACTCTGGTAAATTACCACTTGAAACGGCTA